>NZ_JBHZOP010000063.1:0-50290 GCF_042787595.1 Stenotrophomonas sp. YIM B13575
GCCGGGCCATGCCCGGCGGTCGTTCCCCGGAAATCCGCCGGGCATGGCCCGGCGCTACCCAACCATCCGCACCTACCCGTTCCCGGGGAACGCCTGCCGCAGCTCGTCCACCAGCACCCGCTGGTTCTCCGAATAATCAATCGGCACCGACACCAGATGCACGCCACCCGCCGTGAACGCCGCTTCCAGCGTCGGAATGAACTGCTCGATCGCGGTCACCTCATGCCCCTGGCAGCCATAGGCTTCGGCGTATTTGACGAAGTCCGGATTGCCGAAGGTCATGCCGTAATCGGCGAAGCCGTCCACCGCCTGCTTCCAGCGGATCATCCCGTAGGCACCGTCGTTGAGGATCAGCACCACCAGGTTCAGTCCCAGCCGACGCGCGGTCTCCAGCTCCTGGCTGTTCATCATGAAACCGCCATCGCCACACACCGCCAGCACGCGGCGCTGCGGGTACAGGATCGAGGCCATGATCGCCGACGGCAGGCCCGCGCCCATCGTTGCCAATGCGTTGTCCAGCAGCAGCGTGTTCGCCACCTGGGTGCGGTAGTTGCGCGCGAACCAGATCTTGTACATGCCGTTGTCCAGCGCCACGATGCCGTCCGGCGGCATCACCTGGCGCACGTCATGCACCAGCCGCTGCGGCGTGAAGCCGGCCTCTTCGGCACGATCGGCGATGTGTTCCAGGATCGTCGCGCGCAGCGGCAACAGTGCAGCGGCGTTGTCGACCTTGCCCTCGATACGGTCGGCCAGCAGGGTCAGCGAGCGGCCGATATCGCCGATCACCTCCACCTGCGGGAAGTACACCTGCTCCACCGCGGCCTGCGAATAGCCGATGTGGATGACCGTGCGGCCACCCGGGCGCATCACGAACGGCGGCTTCTCCGTGACCTCGTGGCCGATGGTCACGATCACGTCGGCCTGGTCGATGGCCATGTGCACGTAGTCGCGCTCGCTCAACGCCGCCGTGCCCATGTACAGGCCCGAGCCACCGGCCACCGCGCCTTTGCCCATCTGCGTGGTGACGAATGGAATGCCGGCGCGCAGCACGAAGGCCGACAGCGCCTCGCTGGACTGCGGCCGCGAGGCGGCCGACGCGATCACCAGCAGCGGCCGCTTGGCGTCGCGGATGATCTGCGCCGCGCGGTCCAGCGCCTCGGGGCTGGCAATCGGCCGATCCACCGGGTGTGGCGGGATCAGTGCGACGTCCTCGACCTCCATCGCCGCGATGTCCTCGGGCAGTTCCAGCAGCACCGGGCCGGGACGCTCTTCCAGGGCGGTACGGAACGCCTCGCGGACGATGGTCGGGATGGTGCGTGCCGAGACGATCTGCCGCGCGGACTTGGTCAGCGGCTTCATCGTGCTGACGATGTCGACGATCTGGAAGCGCGCCTGCTTGCTGGCGACGATGCCCTTCTGCCCGGTGATCATGATCACCGGCCACGCACCGAGCAGCGCATAGGCGGCACCGGTGGTGAAGTTCAGTGCGCCCGGGCCGAGCGTGGCCAGGCAGACGCCCGGCTTGCCGGTCAGGCGGCCGTAGGTGGCGGCCATGAACACGGCAGCCTGTTCGTGGCGGGTGATGACCAGCTCGATGCTGGAGTGGCGAAGCGACTCGACGACATCGAGGTTCTCTTCACCGGGAATGCCAAAAATGCGCTCGACGCCTTCGTTTTCGAGTGCGGCGACGAGCAGATCGGAACCCTTGGACATGGAATGACGTCCTTCTCGCAGTGCGTGATGATGGAACGTTGCAGGGATGCTGACAGCAAGCGTGGATGGCCCGCGTCAACGGCGGTCGAACCACACCGTCTGCGCGTTGACGAATTCGCGGATGCCGAAGTGCGACAGCTCGCGGCCGAAGCCACTCTTCTTCACGCCGCCGATCGGCACGCGCGGATCGGAGGCCGAGAAGCCGTTGACGAACACGCCACCGGTCTGCAGCCGGCGCGCCAGCTGCATCGCACGGGCGTGGTCGCCCGTCCACAGATTGCCGCTGAGCCCGAACTCGCTCTGGTTGGCCAGCTCCACCGCATGGTCGGCATCGCGCGCACGGCTGATCGACGCCACCGGCCCGAAGGTCTCGGTATCGAACGCCTGCATTCCCGGCTCGACGCCGGCCAGCACGGTGGGGGCATAGAAGCTGCCGGGGCGATCAAGCTGCTTGCCGCCCACCAGCAGCTGCGCACCGGCCTCGACCGAGGCGCGTACCTGCGCATCAAGCTGTTCAAGCAGGTCCTGGCGGGCCATCGGGCCGATCCGGTTGCCGGCTTCGCGGCCATCGCCGACGGTCAGCGCCTGCACCCGCTCGCAGAACAACGCCACGAAGCGCTCGTACACCGGCTCTTCGACGATGATGCGCTTGCCGGCAATGCACACCTGCCCGGTGTTCTGGAAGCGCGAGGCGACGGCGGCATCGACTGCGGCGTCCAGGTCGGCGTCGGCCAGCACGATGAACGGATCCGAGCCACCGAGCTCGAGCACCACCTTCTTCAGCGCCTGCCCGGCCTGCGCGGCGATGCTGCGTCCGGCGGCGACGCTGCCGGTCAGGGTCACCGCGGCGATACGGTCATCGGCGATGGCGGCACTGGTGCCCTCACGGCTGATGTTCGCGGCGATGAAGGTGCCCTCCGGCAGGCCCGCATCGCGCCACGCAGCGGCGAGCAGCCCGGCGGTGCCGACGATGTTTTCGGCAGGCTTCAGCAGGAAGCCGTTGCCGCCCATGAGGATCGGCACGGCCGCGCGCATCACCTGCCAGTAGGGGAAGTTCCACGGCATGATGCCCAGCACCACGCCCAGCGGCAGGTAGGAGACATAGGCCTTGTTGTCGGCCACCGCGGTCGGCTCGTCGCGCAGGAACGCCGCGCCGTTGTCGGCGTACCAGTCACACAGCACCGCGCACTTCTCGATCTCGGCCAACGACTCGGCGTGGACCTTGCCCATCTCGGCGGTGGCCAGCGCGGCCAGGGGTTCACGGTCGCGGCGCAGCACGGCTGCCATCGCACGCAGCACGCCCGCGCGCTGTTCGAGTGACTGCGCACTCCAGGCAGCAAAGCCCGCCTGGCCGCGATCAAGGATCGCTTCCAGTTCGGCGGCAGTGGCGAAGGGGTGGCTGGCGATCTGCTGGCCGGTGGCCGGATCGCGGGAAATGGCAGCGGGGGCTGCGGGGGAAGCGGACATGCAGGTCTCCTGTTGTCTCGACAACGGGCGGCTGCCCGTTTCCTGACAAGGAATGTGGACCCGATCGGTAAAGGCAACAAGGCGTCTGTTTATCCTGTGACCTGCACTTACCTGCCTGAATGGGGTGGGGCTCCCGGCAGGGCTGCGCCCTGCACCCGCAGAGGCAACAGCAACAACGGAAGCAACAGCAACAGCGGCATTCCGTGGGATGGCGGGGCGGGTCCGGCTGCAGGGGACGCTGCAAGTACGTCCATGTAAGCTCGGTCGCGCCATCCATGGCGCTCACGCCCCCGCAACCGGACCCACCCCGCCTTCGACAGATTCCCGCGGCTGTTGGTAGGTGTCGACCTTGGTCGACACAGTAGATCCACGCCATGCGTGGATGAATTTCCATCGAGATCGACTATCTCGAATTGAAATCGAAAAGCATCCACGCATGGCGTGGATCTACTCGATCGCGGCACTCCGACACCGCCCCGCCGAACCCCTTACCTGCGCGGCAGGTAGGTCACCAGGGACAGGTCGTGCCGGCTCTCCGGTACCAACGCCACGTACTGCAGGTCCAGCAGTCCACGCGTGGGATGGTTCAGCTTCTTGGCACCTTCGTCGAAACGACGGACATCGTGCTCTGGCCACCATTGGCGGAACTGCTCGCTGTGCGTGCCGATATCCTCGGCCAGCGCCAGGAACGGCGCCTTGTCCGGCGCCTGCGCCATCGCCGCGCGGAAGCTGGCCAGCAGGCCGCGGGTCATTTCTTCCCAGTTGAGGATCAGCGTGCGGTACGGCGGATACAGGAACATCAGCCGCAGCGTATTGCGCTCATGCGGCGCCAACTGACCGTAGTCGACAAACAGATCGGCGATGGCCGGGTTCCAGGCCAGGATGTCGAAGCGGGTATTGCGCACGTATGCCGGGATCGGCTGCATTGCCTCCACCAGCTGGCGCAGGCCGTCGGTCACCGTTTCGTCGGGGAACTCCAGCGGCACCCCGTAGCCGGACAGCGCGAACGCGTAGGCGCGCTCGTCGTCGCTCATCCGCAGCACCTGCGCCAGGCGCTCCAGCACCTCGGGCGAGGCGCGCACTTCGCGGCCCTGCTCGATCCAGGTGTACCAGCTGACGCTGACCCCGATCGCCAGCGCGACTTCCTCGCGCTTCAGGCCCGGCGTGCGCCTGCGCCCCGCTGGCAGGCCCAGTGTTGCTGGCTCGACCCGCGCGCGGCAGGCCTTGAGAAAGCCACCCAGTTCCTTGCGTTCGGCTTCACTGCGCATCATCACCCTGCCCTGCAGGTTTCAACGGCATTGCGGGACGCCGATGACGTCCCGCAATACAGGGCCCGGGCAGCGGACGGTACCGCTGTCGCCGGGCACGCATCAGGCATCGATGCGCTTGGAACCGACCGCCAGGCCGGCCTTCAGGCTGGCCTCGACGAATTCGTCCAGATCGCCGTCGAGCACCTTCTGCGTATCCGAACGCTCGATGCCGGTGCGCAGGTCCTTGATACGGCTCTGGTCGAGCACGTAGTTGCGGATCTGGCTGCCCCAGCCGATGTCGGACTTGGTGGCTTCCACCGCATCACGCTCGGCATTGCGCTTCTGGATTTCCAGCTCGTACAGCTTGGCGGCCAGCATCTTCATCGCGTTGTCGCGGTTCTGGTGCTGGCTGCGGCCGGTCTGGCAGGCCACGACCGTGTTGGTCGGGATGTGGGTGATACGCACCGCCGATTCGGTCTTGTTGACGTGCTGACCACCGGCACCGGAGGAGCGGTACACGTCGGTACGCAGATCGGCCGGATTGATGTCGATTTCGATGTTGTTGTCCACTTCCGGCGACACGAACACCGAGGTGAAGCTGGTATGGCGGCGGTTGTCCGAGTCGAACGGCGACTTGCGCACCAGGCGGTGCACACCGGTCTCGGTCTTCAGCCAGCCATAGGCGTAGTCCCCTTCCACGCGCAGCGTGGCCGACTTGATGCCCGCGACGTCGCCACCAGACACTTCCATCAGCTCGGTCTTCCAACCGCGCGATTCACACCAGCGCAGGTACATGCGCAGCAGGATCTCGGCCCAGTCCTGGGCTTCGGTACCACCGGCGCCTGCCTGGATGTCGACGAACGCCGGGGCGGTGTCCATCTGGCCGGAGAACATGCGCTGGAACTCCAGCTTCTCCACGTGCGCCTGGTGCTTGTCCAAGTCGGCCACCACGGCCAGCGCCGTGTCCTCGTCCTGCTCGGACTCGGCCAGCTCCAGCAGTTCGGTGGCGTCGCTCAGGCCTTCCAGCACCGCGGCGATGCCGCCCACGGTCTTTTCCAGGGTCGAGCGCTCGCGCCCCAGGTTCTGGGCGTATTCGGCGTTGTTCCAGACGTCGGGGCTTTCCAGCTCCCGCGTTACTTCTTCAAGACGCTCTTTCTTGGCGTCGTAGTCAAAGATACCCCCGGAGCGACAACACGCGATCGGTCAGATCGGCGATGCGCTGGCGGACAGGATTCAGTTCGATCATGTCGGCGGTCATACATTCAAAAGATGACTGCAAATGATACCGCAGCCCGGAGTGAACCGGCGCAAAAGCCGGGTTCGTACCGCCCCGGCCCTACCCGCCCAGCGCCTGCCGCAGCAGCGGCAGCTGGCGTCGGCTGCACGGCACCCGGGCCCCGTCAGCCATGTGCAGCAAGGCCTCGCCGCCATCCAGCGGCTCGATCGAGCGCAGCTGGTCACGGTTGACCAGCCAGCTGCGGTGGCTGCGCAGGAACAGAGCCGGGTCCAGCCGCGCTTCCAGCACCGCCATGGTGATCCGCAGCGGGTAGTCATGGCCGCGCACCCGCAGGTTCACGTAGTTGCCGGCGGCCTGGGCGTACTCGACGTCGGCCGTGGCCACCAGGAACTCCTTGCCCAGCTTGCGCACCAGGAAATGGTCGGGACGATCGACCGGTTCGACCGGCGGGCCCTCATCGGGGGCGGCGAGCAGGGTCGCTTCACCCTGCCGGCGACGACCGAACCAGGCCACGGCATGTACCGCCGAGACCAGCAGCGCGTAGGTCTGGATGTCCTTGAAGAACTCATAGAACCATTGCGCCGGCCAGTCACCGAAGGTGTAGTGGCTGCCAAGCAAGGCGTGCGCGGCCTTGCGCAGCAGGACCATCCCACTCACGTGCAGCAGCCACCACGCGACCGCACCCAGCAGGTACGGCATCAGTCGTTGCCGCCAGGTGTCGGCGTGCAGCGGCCAACGCGAGGCGGCGCGGATCAACAACGCCAGCAGCAGCAGCGACACCAGCGCACTGCTGAACTCGTCGATCGTCGTCGCCCTCCATTGCGAGGGCAGTCCATCGCGCGCCGCCATCATCACCTTGGCCAGCACGTTGGCCACCGCCGTCCCCAGGAACAGTACGACCCAGAACACGGCTACCTGCCGTCCTTGCCTGCTGCTGCCCATTGGTTCGCCACGCACTTGCGGGTCCTGCTGGTTGTGCTCGTCCATCACTGGATTATCGCCAACCACGGCCCCGGTGACGTACGCCATTCGTCCCCCAGCCCCGCCATTGGGCCCTGCGGGGCATCCAGCCACCCCCTCCTGCTGGCGACACCCCGGAAGGTCTTCCACCCTGCAACGACACCAACACGGATAGCGCGATGACCCGCCGCCACGACCTCGACACCCTGCGCATCGGCGCCTTCGGGCTGCTGATCCTCTACCACGTGGCCATGGCGTACGTGGCCGGATGGGACTTCCACCTCAAGAGCAGCCACACGGCCGGGTGGCTGCAGTGGCCGATGATCGCGCTCAATCGTTGGCGCATGCCGCTGCTGTTCGCCATCTCCGGCATTGCACTGGGCCTGTGCCTGCCCGGGCACGGCCGGTGGCGGTTCGCGTTGCGGCGCGGCGGGCGCCTGTTGCTGCCGCTGCTGTTCGGCATCGTCGCGGTCGTTTCCCTACAGGCCTACTGTGAGGCGGTGGACAAGGGCGACGTAACGCCGGGGCTCGGCGCCTTCCTGTGGCGCTACTGGCAATTCCGGCCCTGGCCGGGCGCCAGCTTCAGCGGTGCCGCCTATGGCTTCACCTGGAACCACCTGTGGTACCTGGCATACCTGATCCCCTACACGCTGCTGACGATCCTGCTGGCCAGCGTAGTGCGGCCGCTACGCCACCGTCTGCCGGATCTGCCTCTGGGCGACCGCTGGATCGCCACGCTGGGCCTGCTGCTGCCGGTGCTGTGGCTGGCGTGGGCACTGCTGGTGATCCTGCCCGCGCACCCGCCAACCCATGCACTGGTCGATGACCTGTATGTCCACGCCGAATCGCTGCCCCTGTTCCTCGGCGGCTTCCTTGCGGCGCGCTGGCAGCGTGGATGGGATCTGCTGGTGCGTGGCCGGCGGTTGACCCTGGTATTGGCCGTGATCGGGCTGACTGTCGAACTGGGCATCCGCGCACTTGCCCGGATGCCCGATGTTGGCGATCTGCCGGAATGGGTACTGTCGCTGCCATGGGCGCAGACCGAGCGCGTCGGCCGCGCGATGTACACCTGGTGCGCCCTGCTGGCCATCTTCGGCTGGGCGCAGGTCCTGCTTGCGCGTCCATGGCGTGGCCTGGGCTACTGCCGCGAGGCGGTCTTCAGCTGGTACATCCTGCACCAGACCGTGCTGATCGTACTGCTGTACTGGCTGCGGCCGCTGCAGCTGGGCGCTTGGCTGGAGCCGCTGCTGGTGATTGTCGGCACGGTCGGCGGCTGCCTGCTGATCCACGAACTGCTGGTGCGGCGCGTGCGCTGGCTGCGGCCGCTGTTCGGGTTGCGTGCCAATCCACCAGAGTCACCGATCGCACGCGCCGCAACGGCACGGTTGTAGAGCCGAGCCCACGCTCGGCTGCTTGTGCCATGAGCCGAGCACAGGCTCGGCTCTACAGCGAAGCAGTCGAGCAAGCTCGACCCTACACGGGCGTCGAAGTGGTCAACGCACCTCGAATTCGCCCACCAGCACGGTCTCGGCACGGTCCTTCAGTCGCATCGTCACCACCTGGTCGTTCTGCTTCGGCGTACCCCAGTGGGTGGTCAGGCGCAGCATCAGCGTCGTCGCGCCGGTCACCAGCTGCTGGCGGCTGCCGAAGTAGTTCGCCTCCACCTTGTACTTGCCGGGCTTGGCGTTGCGCAGCGAGAACTGTTCCGGGCCATAGCCACCGGTGAAGTCCTGCGACATCTGCCCGCCTTGATAGGTCAGGCGGTTGCCGTAGTACGCGCGCTCACCGTTCGGGTCGGTCACCCACAGGTCCATGTCGCTGTTGTCGGCATCCCAGGCCAGTACCACGCGCAGGTCCAGCGGCATCGCCTGCAGCAGACGCGGGTCGATGCTCTTGGTGTCCAGCCGCGGCTTGCTGCCGGCCACCAGGTTGGTCAACTCGTCCAGGGCGATCAGCGCGATGCCGTCGAAACGGGAATCCCAAGGGCGCACGACCACCTGGTACAGCGGCGCCAGCGCCTGCTGCGGCTTGCCCGCTGCGGCCAGCGCCAGACCCAGGTCGCGGAAGCTCTGCGGTTCTTCCTGGCCCATCGCCAGCACCTGCTCGAACACCGGCACCGCCAGCGCCGGAGCGTCGGCCTGCATCAGCCGATAACCGAGAACGCGCAGCAGATGGCGGTTGTCCAGCTCCATCTCGGCCAGGTTGGAGAGCACGCGCAGGGCAAGATCGCGCTGCCCCTGTTCGATCAGCAGATCGGCCACGTCGAGGAAGAATGCGCTGCTGTCGGCGTTCGCCGCGCGCTCGGCGAGATAGCGGTCGTACAGTTGCGACGACGGCCCCTGGCGCAGGCGGCGGGCAACCGGCGAATCCGGCTGCCACGCAGCCAGCTTGATTCCCAGCTGGCCGTCATTGGCAGCGGCAGGCTCGGCCGCCATCGCATCGGCGGCTGCTTCCATCATCGGCGCGGGCGCTGGTGCCGGGCGTGGAACCGAACGCTGGCGCGCAGTGGCTGCATTCAACTGCATCTCCGCTGCGGCCGGTGCCGGAGCAACCAGCATCGCTACCGGTGCCGGCGGGGCGCCGGCCGCCACCTCCAGCGCCTTCGAATCCACCTGCGGCGGCGCCCCCTTCGGCCAGCTGCGATTCCACCACTGCTGGCGCTGCTGCCACTGCGTCACCACGTTGTCCAGGCGCTGACGGTCGGCCGCATCGCGGTCTGCAACCTGGCGTGCGAAGCGCTGGTCATACTCGGCGCGCAGCTTGCCCGACGGACGGATCGCATAGCGCAGGTAGTCGTCCAGGGTCTCCAGCACGATCAGCGAGGTATCCGGGCCCACCAGGCTGAACTGCTGCGACAGGCGCTGCATCGCCTCACGGTTGCCGCGTCGATCGGCCGACAGCTGCTGCAGACGTGCCTGTGCCCACAAGCCGGCCAGCAGATCACCGTCTTCGTTCTTCTGCGTCGCGGGCAGTGCCTGCCACTCGCCGCCAGCCACGCGTACCCGCATCGGCACACCTTCGGCCGCCAACCGCGCATGCAACCACAGCCAGCCCTGAGCCTGGCTGCGGCGATCGATCACCACATCCTGCACGCCACGTCCGGCGTCGATCTGGACATCCAGAGGTACCGACAGCAGCTCCCGCGCGGCGGCATCGATATCGCTGCCGAGCGCCACGAAAGCACCTGCATGCGCCTCGCTCCAACCGCGCAGGCGGATGGCATCGGTGCGTGCACCAGCACTGCTGATCGCGAACAGGCGCTGGTCGGCGGCCAGCGCCGGCAATGCTTCCGGCCCGTAGGTCAGCAGGCCATCGCTCACCATCAGGTATTCCTTCACCTCCGGCTGCGGCTGCCACTGCGCCAGCGCACTGGCACCATCGGGCTGCACCGCCATCAACGCCCGGCGCAGTTCACTCCAGTCGCCGCCGCGGATACGGAAACGACGCACCTGCTCGGCACGATCACGCAGCACCGTCAGCGCGACGTTGCCTTCGCCCATCGCAGCGAAGTAGCGATCAAGCAGCGCGAACTCGCGGGTGCGATCACGCCGGCCAGCGGAGCCGGAACCATCCCACAGCAGCCCCACTTCCGACGGCACACGGCGTGGCGCGGCCGAGGTCGGCACCGGCAGCTGTGCCAACAGGTAGTGACCGTCCTGCCAGCGCGCAACCTGCACCTGTGCCTTGCGCTCGGCCGGCAGCGTCCATTGCAGCTGGGTCGGCAACTGCACGCCCCGACCTTGCCAGTGCAGGCGACCATCGGCGATGCGGAACGGCGCATCGCCCGTGTCAGCATCCTTCGGTGCCTGCACGTCCAGTTCAACGGCAGCGGCAGCGGCGACGAACTGCAGCGGCAGTGTCCAACGCCAGCCCTGTCCGGCGTATGCCAGCGGCTCGCGCACGACCAGCTGCACGCGGCGGCTGCCGCCGGCGGGCAGCGGATACACGCGCAGCCGGAACTGGTTGCCAGCGGTCTGCTCCAGCAGGCCCGGATCGACGCCACGACGGGCGATCTCCTCGAACACCTGGCGACCGCGGTCCTTGGGCACCGGCACCGCCTCGCGCAGTTCGCCATTGATGTCCAGGGCGAAGCCGGTGATCTGCTGGCCCTCGCCCAGCGGGAACTGCAGCTCACCCTCCAGCACGCGCTGATTGGGGTTGTGGAACTCCAGGGTGATGCGGGTCTGGGCGATGCCGGCCTGCACCTCACCCTCGATGCGCGCCTGTCGGAGCTGCACGGGCTGTTCCGCCGCGGGTGCGATCAGCAGCGGCGTGGACGTCATCGGCGGTGCCGGACGACGTGACGCCTGGGGCGAAGCCGGCCAGGTTGCCAAGGCCAACAGCAGTACGGTGCAGCATCGGGCGAAGACCATGACAGGACTCCAATGGGATCGTGATTGCTTGAACGCACCAGACGGAGGGATGGGGTTAACGCGATTCGATGCTGGCTCTTCGCCGCCCCTGGGCGCACCATGTGCGACTTCCCGATCCCGCGCAAGGATGCCCATGCGTTCTCCCCTGCTTCCCACCCTGCTGGCCCTGTGCTGGCCACTGGCCGCCGGCGCCGTCGACGCGCCTGCCGGGCTGTATTTCCAGCATCACGACTGGGTCCTGGCCTGCGACAACACCCGCACCTGCCGCGCGGCCGGCTATGCCAGTGGCGATGACAGCACCCTGAGCGTGCTGCTGACGCGGCAGGGTGGCCCCGATCAGGCCATCAACGGCCGCGTGTCGTTGCAGCCGATCGATGACCAGCCGCAGCCCAAGGGCGCGCTGCACCTGCGCATCCAGCAGCGTGATCTCGGCGTGCTGGCGCCGGCCAAGGACACAGGCACCTATGCGCTGAGCCCGGCGCAGACCACCGCAGTGCTGTCGGCACTGGTGCGCGATGGCGGCATCACAATTGTCGATGCCGCCGGCCATGCGTGGCCGCTGTCGGACAAGGGTGCAGCGGCTGTATTGCTGAAGGCCGACGAGTTCCAGGGTCGCGTGGGGACACCGGGAGCGGTGATGCGCAAGGGCACTGCCGCCGAAAGCAGCGTGCCGGCCGCCGTTGCCAAACCCCTGGTGCGCAAGGCAGCGACCTTGTCGACGCCGCCGGACGACCCGGCGTTTGCCAAGCTGGCCGCTTCACCGGCGCTGCGTGCAGCGCTGCGTGCCACCCTGAAAGAGCCCAGCTGCGAAGGCCTGCTCGACGCCGACCCGGATCTTCCGATCAGCAACTCACCACTGCAGATCCAGCGCCTGGATGCCAAGCACCTGCTGGTCAACGTTCCCTGCTGGCGCGCCGCCTACAACACCGGCGATGGTTACTGGGTCATCGGTGAGAAAGCGCCCTACCAGCCGCAGTGGGTGACCAGCGATGCGATCGACTACGGCGACGGGCAGATTGTCGCCTCGCACAAGGGCCGTGGTCTGGCCGACTGCGTGTCGGATGAAACGTGGACCTGGGATGGCACGCGCTTCATCGCGACCTCGGCGATCAGCGGCGGCCTGTGCCGTGGCGTTCCCGGCGGAACCTGGGAACTGCCGACGCGGGTAAGCGAGGTCCGCTGACGCCCCCCTTCTTCATGCGGGCAGGCAGTGCTCGACGATCAGCTGGATCGCGGCGCCACCGCGATAGTCATCGCAGGCCAGCCGGTAGGCCAGGTGGACATGCTTGCCGGGCGCATTGCCGTGCCAGCCACCGAAATGGATCGCGTTGATCGTGCCCGGTACGCCGGGCAGGCGCAGCTCCAGCTTCAGGTGCCGCTCCTTCAGCACGCGCCAGTTGGCCACTTCGAAGTGACCGTCGAACAGCGGCTCGGGGAAGCCTTGTCCCCACGGTCCGGCCAGGCGCAGCGCATCGGCATGGCGATGATCGAGTTCGTCCGCTGCCAGTTCGCCGTCGCTGAGCACCTGCTGCTGCAGTGCCGCCGGGTCGAGCATTTCCAGCACGGTGGCGACGAAGGCGGCTTCGAAGTCGGCCAGATGATCCAGACGCATGCTCAAGCCGGCAGCCATCGCGTGACCGCCGAAGCGCTCGATCAAGCCGGGATGGCGTGCATCCACCAGCGCGAGCGCATCACGGATATGCAGGCCGGCGATCGAACGCGCCGAACCGCGCAGGGTATCGGCGCCCGGCTCGGCCGGGGCGAACGCGATCACCGGACGATGCAGGCGATCCTTCATCTTCGACGCGACCAGGCCCACCACACCGGGGTGCCAATCGGCAACGAACAGGCAGGCCGCCACCGGGCGCTGCCCTGCGGTATCGAGCACCACCCGTGACAGCGCCTGTTCGGCGTCATCGGTCATCGACTGCTGCACCGCACGCCGCTCGGCGTTGATCTGCTCCAGCGTCTGCGCGATGTCGCGGGCCTGCCGCGGATCTTCGGTGAGCAGTAGCGCGATACCCAGCGCCATGTCTTCCAGCCGGCCGGCCGCATTCAAGCGCGGGCCAAGGCCGAAACCGATATCGGTGGCGGTCAGTCGCGCGGCGTCGCGGCCACTGGCCTCGATCAATGCCTTCAGGCCGACGCAGCCCTGGCCGTTGCGCAGCCGACGCAGACCCGCACTGACCAGGGCGCGGTTGTTGGCATCCAGCACCACCAGGTCGGCCACGGTGCCCACCGCCACCAGGTCCAGCAGGGTGGTCAGGTCCGGCCCCTTGCCATCGGCAAACACACCCGCTTCGCGCATCCGGCGGCGCAGCGCCATCAGCACGTAGAAGATGACGCCGACGCCGGCCAGCGACTTGCTGGGGAAGGCGTCACCGTCCAGATTCGGATCGACGATGACATCGGCCGGTGGCAGCTGCGGACCGGGCAGATGGTGATCGGTAACCAGCACCTGCCAGCCACGCGCCTTGGCCGCAGTCACGCCGGCATGGCAGGCGATGCCGTGATCGACGGTGACCAGCAGATCCGGCTGCAGCGCAGCCAGCTCGTCCACCAGCGACGGTGACAGGCCGTAGCCGTGCACCATGCGGTTGGGCACCGCGTGGAAGACATGCTGCGCGCCGAGCATGCGCAGGCCACGTACACCGACCGCGCAGGCGGTTGCGCCGTCGCAGTCGAAATCGCCGACCACCAGGATCCGCTTGTCCGCTGCAATGGCCTGGACCAACAGGTCCACGGCCGCATCGATGCCGGTCAGCAGCTCCGGCGCATGCAGGTTGCCCAGCTTGGGCAGCGCCAGTTCCGGGGTGTGCGCACCACGTGCGGCGTACAGGCGCGCCAACAGTGGCAGCGTGCCATCCGGCCAGCTACCGGGCGCAACCGCATCGCGGCGGCGGATCATCGGCGAATCAGAGGACAGCGGCGCAGCATCGGCGGCAAGGGACATCGGCATCGCCGGGTTACGGAAGACCCGCGCATGATACCCCGCTCGGCGTGTCTGGCTCTGCGCGGGCTTGGCGCAGGCGGGGTGATCGCCCATGCTTGTTCGCTTCTGAAACGGAATCCGCCATGTATCGCCCGCTGTCCGTACTGCTGGCCAGCCTGCTGCTGCCACTTGCTTCCCATGCTGGAAACACACCATTGGAACCCGGTATCGAGTTCGTGCACCACGACTGGTTCCTGGCCTGCGACAACACCGGCACCTGCCGCGCTGCAGGCTATGGCCCGGAGAACGCAGACAGTCTGATGGGCCTGATGCTGGAACGCGCCGGTGGTCCCGGCACGGCGGTGCAGGCGCGGCTGCGGGTCGGTGAAGATGGCGAAAGTGCCATGCCTGAAGGTGAGATGCATCTGCAGGTGAATGGACGTGATCTGGGTCCCGTGCAGGACACCGGGGCCGACGAAGCGGTGACGCTGCGACCGACGCAGGTTGCAGCCCTGCTCGCTGCCCTGCCCGGCCAGGCCCGCATCGAGGTGATCGACAGCAGGGGCACGCGCTGGCCGATTTCCGATCGTGGTGCCGCTGCAGTGCTGTTGAAAATGGACGAGGCCCAAGGGCGCGTGGGTACGCCCGGCGCCCTGATACGGCGTGGCGCGCGTGCCGAAGCGAGCGTGCCGGCTGCGCGCGTCAAGCCTCTGATCGTGAGCGCGGCGCTGACGTCCCCGCGCTCCGGCGACAGCGCATTGGGCAGCAGCGAAGCGCTGCGCGACGCGTTGATTGCCACGCTCGGCGACAGCGACGACTGCCCGCGCCTGATCGAGTACAAGGGAACCCCGGAAATGGTGATCGAGCGGCTGGACGAGCGCCATGTGCTGGTGCAGGCGCTGTGCCAGATGGGTGCGTACAACTACAGCAATGGTTTCTGGATCGCGCGCGACCAGCCCCCTTACGCCCCGCAGACGGTCACGCTGGAAGCAGAGGGCTTCTCGCGCGGCGAGCGCACGCTGTACGCACGCTACAAGGGCCGAGGCATCGGCGACTGCGTTTCCGGCTCGGACTGGACCTGGGATGGCCGCAGATTCCAGCCAAGCAGTGCGTTCAGTACCGGCTTGTGCCGTGGCATGCCGGGCGGGCACTGGACGCTGCCGACGCTGGTCAGCGAGGTTCGCTGAGTGCGTGCATCCTCACTGTTACGCACGCCGCTGCTGCTGGCCTCCCTCACTCTGGCCTCGGTTGCCTCGGCCGCTGAACCGCTTGGCACATCGTTCGTCGAGGGTGACGGGGTGCTGGCCTGCGACAACACCCGCACCTGCCGGCTGGCAGCCTACGGCCCACTGGCACCGCTGATGCTGAGCGTGCTGCTCGAACGTGCCGGCGGGCCGCAGACCGCGGTCACCGCACGACTGTCAATGGCCGAAGGCGCCGAGGACGCGCCACGTACCCCTGTGGCGGTGGCACCCGAAGGGACGTTGCGACTGCGTGTGGACGGAAGGGACCTGGGTGCCATCGGCCACAGCGAAGCGCTCGATGTTGGCCTGCAGCTGCCCGCGCACTACGTGACAGCAGTGATCGATGCACTGCTGGAGGACAGGCGCATCGAGATGAGCGACGCCTCCGGCCATGCGTGGCCACTGTCGGATCGCGGCATTCGCACGCTGCTGCTGAAGATGGACGAAGCACAGGGTCGGTTGGATACCCCAGGCGCGCTGGTGCGCAAGGGCGCACAGCCGGAATCGAAGGTGCCGGCCGCGGTAGCCGCGCCACCACTGAAGGCACCGCCGCTGCTGGTCGAAGCACATGACGACGATGGGCAGCTGGCTGAGCAGACAGACCTGCTGCAGCAGCTGCAGCCGGTGGCCGCCGCGCGGAACGCCTGCGAACGGATGTCGTCGCGCCAGCTACGCATCGAACGGGTGGATGCCACCCATGTCCTTGCCATGTTGAGCTGTGCGACCGACCGCCACATCGTGCCAGCGGGTACCTGGCTGATCCGCGACCGTGCACCATTCGCACCCAAGCTGCTCTCGTCGACCCCGCTGTTTCCGCTCTACCCGCACGCCGTGTTTCTTGAAGAAGGCCTTGCGACAGACCAGGATGCGTGCGGGACGAACCGGCACTGGGCGTGGGACGGAAGTCGACTGATCCTCAGTGCGGAGTACGTCGGTCACTACTGCACCGGCCCGAGCCGCAGGCACTGGCAGTTGCCGACCTACGTCACCGATGTTCGATAGCGCATCCGCCGGGCATGGCCCGGCGCTACCGCATTCTTTCAACCGTCGTGCAGCTGGCGGGGCTTCTTCCAGAACTGCCAGCGCTGGCCCTTGTCCAGCTGGAACTGCAGGCCATCCTCGAAATCCAGCACCAGCCGTTGCAATTCACCACGCTTGAGCGCCGCCAGCAGCGGACGGATCGCATCATTGCCCAGCTGCTGCAACGAGCGCAGCTGGCGCAGGTCGACCAGTGCATCGACCGACTGTTCACCATCCACCGCTACGCCTGCGGCCTGGGCCAGACCCTGCAGCAGCGCGTCGCGGCTGCGCACCTGTGCGTGCGGCGTGGCTACCGATACCGGCATCACGCCACCGCCCCAGAACCACAGCGAATTGATCGGCTGCTGGCCTTGTACAGCGCGCTGCTGGTTCCACGCATGGGTGTGCAGCAGCACCTGCGCTTCGGTCATCAGCGCTCGCCAGCGGCGGCCCGCCTCACCCGGTGGCAGGTGCGAGAACAGGTCATCGCCCAGCACCTCGTCGGGACTGTCGAACTCCGGCAGCTCGGTGCCGATCGGCAGCCGCAGGTACCAGCGCGAAGGATCGGGGGCATCCAGCACGAAGCCCGCATCCGCGAACAGCGGCTGCAACACGGGCAGCAGGGCCAACGTATCGGCCAGGCTGGGCCGCAGCGTTTCGCCGTGGCCCATCATGCGCGCGCCATGCATGTCCGGCACCATGCAGGCCGGATCGGCACGCAGCCAGCAGGCGCCGGCGGCATCGCCGACGTCACGCTGGCGGGTCAACGCGGCCACCGGCCAGTGCGGCGCGGCGACCGTGAAGTGGCGCAGCAGCTGCGCCCGTTCACCGGCGTCGCCCTGCGAGGTGGTGGCGCGGCCCAGGGCACGCGCCACATCATCCGGCAATGCAGCCACCGCAAAGCGGCTGCGTGCCGGCAACAGCAGGGTCGCCGTTGCCACGGATCAGTCCTGGTAGCTGACGCTGACGATCTCGTACTCGCGCTGGCCAGCCGGCGCATCGATCACGATCGAGTCACCTTCCAGCTTGCCGATCATCGCGCGGGCAACCGGCGAGGAAATGGCGATCAGGCCCAGTTTGATGTCCGCCTCCAGATCGCCAACGATCTGGTACTTCTTCTCTTCGTCCGATTCCACGTCGGCCAGGGTCACGCTGGCGCCGAACACCACCTTGGAGCCTGCATTGAGCTTGCTCACGTCGATGATCTCAGCGTGCGACAGCTCGCCTTCCAGCTGCTTGATGCGGCCTTCGATGAAGCCCTGTTCCTCGCGCGCGGCGTGGTACTCGGCATTCTCCTTCAGGTCGCCATGCTCGCGCGCTTCGGCGATCGCGGCGATCACCTTCGGGCGCTTGACCGACTTCAGGTGATCCAGTTCATCGCGCAGTCGCTGCGCGCCCTTCATCGTGATGGGTGCTCTCATGCGTTCAACTCCTTGTGCAGTTCCTGCAGCGACCAGACCGGGCCGGTACCGCGGAATTCCAGTGAATCCACCAGCGCCTTGGCACCGGCAATGGTGGTCGAATAGGTGACGCGGTGCTGCAGCGCCTCGCGACGGATCGAGAACGAGTCGTTGATCGCGGCACGGCCTTCGGTCGTGTTGACGATATAGACGATCTCGCCGTTCTTGATCGAATCGACGATGTGCGGGCGACCCTCGACCACCTTGTTGATGATCTCGCAATCCATGCCGTGCTGCTGCAGCCACGCTGCGGTGCCACGGGTGGCGACCAGGCTGTAGCCACGTGCCAGCAGGGCCTTGGCCACCGGCAGCACCCGCTTCTTGTCCGGGTCGCGCACCGACACGAAAGCCTTGCCGACCGGCGGCGCCTTGATGCCGCCGGCTTCCTGCGCGCGCGCGAAGGCGGCGTTGAAGCTGCGACCCACGCCCATCACCTCACCGGTGGAGCGCATCTCCGGCCCAAGGATCGGGTCGACGCCCTGGAACTTGGCGAACGGGAAGATCGCTTCCTTCACCGAGTAGTAGTCCGGCACGATTTCCTTGGTGGCGCCCTGCTCTTCCAGGGTCTTGCCGGCCATGCAGCGGGCCGCGATCTTGGCCAGCGGCATGCCGGTGGCCTTGGACACGAACGGCACGGTGCGCGAGGCACGCGGGTTCACTTCCAGCAGGAAGATGGTGTCGTTGCCTTCCTCGTCGGTCTGGATCGCGAACTGGGTGTTCATCAGCCCCACCACGTTCAGGGCCTTGGCCAGCTCGATCACCTGGCGACGCAGCTCGGCCTGGGTTTCAGCCGACAGCGAGTAAGGCGGCAGCGAGCAGGAGGAATCGCCCGAGTGCACACCGGCCTCTTCGATGTGCTCCATCACGCCACCGATCAGGACGTTGCCCTGGGCGTCGGCGATGATATCCACGTCGCACTCGACGGCGTTGTCGAGGAAGCGGTCCAGCAGCACCGGCGAATCGTTGGACACCTTCACCGCGTCACGCACGTAGCGGGCCAGGTCGGATTCGCCGTAGACGATTTCCATCGCGCGGCCACCCAGCACGTAGCTCGGGCGCACCACCAGCGGGTAGCCGATCTCGCGCGCCAGCAGCAGGGCTTCCTGGTCGTTGCGGGCGATGCGGTTCGGCGGCTGCTTCAGGCCCAGCTTTTCCACCAGCTGCTGGAAGCGCTCGCGGTCTTCGGCCAGGTCGATCGAGTCCGGGCTGGTGCCGATCACCGGCACGCCGTTGGCTTCCAGCGCGCGTGCCAGCTTCAGCGGGGTCTGGCCGCCGTACTGCACGATCACGCCCTTCGGCTGCTCCAGCTCGACGATTTCCAGCACGTCTTCCAGGGTCAGCGGTTCGAAGTACAGGCGATCGGAGGTGTCGTAGTCGGTCGACACGGTTTCCGGGTTGCAGTTGACCATGATGGTTTCATAGCCATCTTCGCGCAGCGCCAGTGCCGCGTGCACGCAGCAGTAGTCGAACTCGATGCCCTGGCCGATGCGGTTCGGGCCACCGCCGAGGATCATGATCTTGTCGCGGTTGCTCGGCGCGGCTTCGCACTCTTCCTCATAGGTCGAGTACAGGTAGGCGGTGCCGGTGGAGAACTCGGCGGCGCAGGAATCCACGCGCTTGTACACCGGGCGCACCTTGTGCGCGCGACGCAGCGCACGCACGGCCGCTTCGTTGGTGCCGGTCAGCTGGGCCAGGCGGGCGTCGGAGAAGCCGGCGCGCTTGAGCTTGCGCAGGCGCGCCGCATCCAGTGCGTCGATGCCATCGGCCGCGACCTGGGCCTCGGCAGCGATGATTTCTTCGATCTGGTCCAGGAACCACGGATCGATGTAGGACAGCTTGAAGATGTCCTCCACGCTCATGCCGGCGCGGAACGCATCGGCGACGAAGAACAGGCGCTCCGGACCCGGCGCCTTCAGCTCGCGACGCAGGGTCTGCAGATCGTCTTCGTTGCTCAGGTCCAGGCCGGTCGGGTCGAAGCCGACCTTGCCGGTTTCCAGGCCACGCAGGGCTTTCTGCATCGATTCCTGGAAGGTGCGGCCCATTGCCATCACCTCGCCCACCGACTTCATCTGGGTGGTCAGGCGCGCATCGGCAGCCGGGAACTTCTCGAACGCGAAGCGCGGAATCTTGGTGACGACGTAGTCGATGGACGGCTCGAACGAGGCCGGGGTCAGGCCGCCGGTGATCTCGTTCTTCAGTTCGTCCAGGGTGTAGCCCACGGCCAGCTTGGCGGCGACCTTGGCGATCGGGAAGCCGGTGGCCTTGGAGGCCAGCGCCGAGGACCGCGACACGCGCGGGTTCATCTCGATCACCACCACGCGGCCGGTGTCCGGATTGATGCCGAACTGCACGTTCGAACCACCGGTATCCACGCCGATCTTGCGCAGCACGGCGATGGAGGCATCGCGCAGGCGCTGGTATTCCTTGTCGGTCAGGGTCTGCGCCGGGGCCACGGTGATCGAGTCACCGGTGTGCACGCCCATCGGGTCCAGGTTCTCGATCGAACAGACGATGATGCAGTTGTCCGCGGTATCGCGGACCACTTCCATCTCGAACTCCTTCCAGCCCAGCACCGACTCTTCGACCAGCACTTCGGTGGTCGGCGACAGTTCCAGGCCGCGGTTGACGATTTCGATCAGCTCTTCGCGGTTGTAGGCGATGCCGCCGCCACTGCCGCCGAGGGTGAAGCTGGGGCGGATGATGGTCGGATAGCCGACGCGGGTCTGGATCTCCAGCGCTTCGTCCAGGGTGTGGGCAACGGCAGCGGTCGGGCACTCCAGGCCGATCTCGCTCATCGCCACGCGGAACAGCTCGCGGTCCTCGGCCATCATGATGGCTTCGCGCTTGGCGCCGATCAGCTCGACGTTGTACTTCTCCAGCACGCCGTTGTCGGCCAGGTCCAGCGCGCAGTTCAGCGCGGTCTGGCCACCCATGGTCGGCAGCAACGCGTCGGGCTTTTCCTTGGCGATGATCTTCTCGACCGTCTGCCAGTTGATCGGCTCGATGTAGACGGCGTCGGCCATCTCCGGGTCGGTCATGATCGTGGCCGGGTTGCTGTTGACCAGCACCACGCGGTAGCCCTCGTCACGCAGGGCCTTGCAGGCCTGGGCGCCGGAGTAATCGAACTCGCAGGCCTGGCCGATGACGATCGGGCCGGCACCGATGATGAGGATGGTCTTGAGGTCAGTGCGCTTGGGCATTTTCTTCTCTAAGTCAGTACAGCGTGACAAGGGGGGTGATCGCACGCTGTCGATCAGGAATCTTGATCCGCAGCGCCGCGCCAGGGGCAGCCGCGATGCGGAGGCTTACGGTCCATCGCGACGCCACCGGCGAACCGGCGGCGTACTGATCACGCCTTGGCCTGGTCCATCAGCGCCACGAAACGGTCGAACAACGGACCGACGTCGGTCGGGCCCGGCGACGCTTCCGGGTGGCCCTGGAACGAGAAGGCCGGCACGTCGGTGCGGGCGATGCCCTGGTTGGTGCCGTCGAACAGCGAACGGTGGGTCACCCGCAGGGTGGCCGGCAGGGTCGCTTCATCCACTGCGAAACCGTGGTTCTGCGAAGTGATCATCACCCGGCCGCTGTCCAGGTCCTGCACCGGATGGTTCGCACCATGGTGGCCATGGCCCATCTTGATCGTCTTCGCGCCCGAGGCCAGGCCCAGCAGCTGATGGCCCAGGCAGATGCCGAAGGTCGGGATCTTCACGTCGATGAAGGTCTTGATCGCGGTGATCGCGTAGTCGCACGGCTCCGGGTCGCCCGGGCCGTTGGACAGGAACACGCCGTCCGGCTTCAGCGCCAGCACTTCAGCAGCCGGGGTCTGCGCCGGCACCACGGTGACCTCGCAGCCGCGCTCGGCCAGCATGCGCAGGATGTTGGTCTTCACGCCGAAGTCGTAGGCCACGACCTTGTACTTGGCCGGCACGCTGACGAAGGCATTGGCGTCCAGGTCCAGCTGGCCCTCGGTCCAGACGTAGGACTTGTCGGTGGTGACGACCTTGGCCAGATCCATGCCCTTCAGGCCGGGGAACTTGCGGGCCGCTTCCAGTGCCTTTTCCACATCGATGCCGTCGCCGGCCATCAGCGCGCCGTTCTGGGCGCCCTTCTCGCGCAGGATGCGGGTCAGCTTGCGGGTGTCGATACCGGCGATGGCGACCACGCCACGCTGGATCAGCCAGTCCTGCAGCGACACCTGGCTGCGCCAGCTGCTCGGGCGGCGCGGCACATCGCGCACGATCAGGCCGGCCGACCACACCTTGGACGCTTCATTGTCCTGGTCGGTCATGCCGGTGTTGCCAATGTGCGGATAGGTCAGCGTGACCATCTGCCGGGCGTAGGACGGATCGGTCAACACTTCCTGGTAGCCGGTCATGGCGGTGTTGAACACCACCTCACCGACGGACAGGCCGGGCGCGCCTACGGATTCGCCCTCGAATACGGTGCCGTCTTCGAGGACGAGGATTGCGGCTTGGGTCACGGAATTCTCACTTTGGCTACCGAGGGGGTGCCGAAGTCACGCCTGCGCTTCACGGAAATCCGGTTGCAAAAAAGCGCGGACGTACGGTCTGGGACCGGTCCGGCTTTCGTGATTCGGCGAGTGCGAATTGTAGCGGTGCCGGGGCGCGCGCGCCAGCGGTTATCGCCATTCATGAACAGGCGATTGCGCATTCATTTCAATCCGGGGGCGTATGCAGGCCGCAGGGCGGGGTCGGATCCTTTCCCGAACGGGAAAGGCTCTGAACCCGGGTGCCCACAGATGGGGTCAGAACCCTTTCCGCCGGAAAGGGATCCGACCCCGTCCAGTTCATCCGTTCGGACCGTCCAGCAGGTCCCGCACCCGGTAGCTGCCCGCCGCCCGGCCCTGCAGCTGGCGCGCGGCAAACAGCGCCCCGCGGGCGAAGATGTCGCGGTTGGTGGCCCGGTGCACCAGCTCGATGCGCTCGCCCAGGCCGGTGAACTGCACCAGGTGCTCACCGACGATGTCACCGGCGCGCAGGCTGGCGTACTGCGGCTCAGCCCCGCCGCGCTGCGCCGCAGCGCCCAGGGTCAGCGCCGTGCCCGAGGGAGCGTCCTTCTTCTGCGTATGGTGCGATTCAACGATGTCGCAGTTCCAGCCGGCCAGCGCCTGCGCCGCACGCTCCACCAGCTCGTCCAGTACCGCCACGCCCAGGCTGAAGTTCGACGCCCACACCAGCGGGATCTTCACCGCCGCCGCCTCCAGCGCCTGGCGCTGCGCAGTGGAAATGCCGGTGGTGCCCGACACCAGGCCTGCGCCGCGCTCCACGCACAGTGCCAGCAGTGCATCGAAGCCCTCCGGCAGGCTGAAATCGATCGCCACGTCGAACACCGGCGCCCCCGGCACCTCGCTCGCAGCAAAGAACGGCACACCATCGATCACCCGCTGGGCCGGCGCGCGGCCGGTCACCGCAGCGACGATCTGCAGGGAATCAGGGTGTTCGGCGGCCAGCCGCAACAGGGCCTGGCCCATGCGCCCGGAGGCGCCGTGAATAAGCAATCGCAGGGGAGTCTGGTTCATGCACGCAGGCTAGCGGCAGCACGCATGGTCCGGCAAGCGCTGTCGCTGCTACGCTGCGTGCCCCTACAAGCGCTGGCCCGCACCTCATGCACCTTTGCGAACCGCCCTGCATTCGCGCTGACGCCATCATGCCGCCTGCGCGAATGCAGGGCTGAAACGGTGCGCATTTCCGAGGTCGCGCGCCGCACCGGCGCCAGCGCCAAGGCGATCCGCCTGTACGAGGCACGCGGACTGCTGCCGCCAGTGCCGCGCCTGAACCGCTATCGCGATTACAGCGAACAGGATGTGGCGTGGGTGCAGCTGATCCGGCAGGCGCTGGGGCTGGGCATCGGACTGGCCGCCATCACCCGCCTGCAGCGCAGCGACGGCCAGCTCGACTGGCCGGCAGTGCTGGTCCTGCTGGAGCGCCAGCGCGCTGCGATTGCTTCCGAGCGCGAGCGGCTTGCCCGCATCGAGGTCGAACTGCAGCAGGTGGCGGACGAGCTGCGGCAATGGCTGCAGCAGGGCGATGGTCTTTGCGTTCTGGCTGCCGCTGGCTGCCCCGCCGGTGGTTGACTCTGCCCCTGGGGCATAGCGCACGGTCGCGGTTTTCCAGCTTCCGAGACTGCCGTGCCCCGCTCCATCCTGATCCTGCTTGGCCATCCCGACCGCGACAGCCTGTGCGGCGCCCTCGCCCAGCGATACGCAACCGCCGCCAGCAACGCCGGCCACCGCGTGCGCTTGATCGCCCTGGGCGACCTTCAGTTCGACCCGGCACTTCGCCACGGCTATCGCCAGATCCAGCCGTTGGAAGCCGACCTGCAGGATGCCGCCGACGCGATCCAGGCCTGCGATCATCTTGTGCTGGTCTACCCGACCTGGTGGGGCGCGATGCCTGCGCTGCTGAAAGGCTTCTTCGACCGCGTGCTGCTGCCAGGCTTCGCCTTCCGCTACCGGCGCGATTCGGTGTGGTGGGACCGGCTGCTGGCTGGACGCAGCGCGCGGGTCATCACTACCCTGGACACGCCGCCCTGGTACTACCGGTGGATCTACCGCGACCCGGGCATTACCCAGATCCGCAGCACCATCCTGGAATTCTGCGGCATCCGCCCGGTGCGGGTCAGCCGCCTGGGCGCCGTGCGCAGCAGCACGCCGCAACAGCGCGAACGCTGGCTGGCTCAAGCGGCCGAGCTGGGTGCGCAGGCGCGTTGACGCGTCGCGGCGAACGGCCCGCCTCGCCCGGCCCGCAACGTAGATCCACGCCATGCGTGGATGATCAATTCCGACGCCGCTGGAGGGCGGCGCAGGAGATGAGTAGATCCACGCCATGCGTGGATGAGGATCAAGGGCGTGCGAACCAAGCTTCGCACCCGCCAAAGCAGGAAAGGCAGCCTCAGTGCTGCTTCGGCGGCGTCGGCCCGCAACTGTCACAGCCGCCGCATGCGCCGCCACCGCCAGTGGCCGGCGGCGCGATCTTCCGGCCCAACGCCTGCAGCCAAACCGCACGGCCCGGCTTCAGCAGCGCCAGTGCCAGCGCGCCACGCAGTTTGCGCACGGTACCGGGCGCCTGCTTCTTCAGCACCACCCAGGCGCTGACCAGCACGGCCACCGCGATGATCAGGTACTGGATCAGCAGGCCGGCGTCCATCAGCCGCCCCCCAGCGCCACGGTCACCTGGTAGGTGATCAGGGCAGCCACGTACGCCGCGGCGAACAGGTAGAACGCCGCAAAGCCCATCTGCTTCCACGAGTTGGTCTCGCGCTTGATGGTGGCCAGCGTCGAGATGCACATCGGCGCGTAGATGAACCACACCAGCAGGGCCAGACCGGTGGCCAGCGACCAGCCATCAGCCACCACCGGCGACAGCGCGGAGATCGCCGCATCGTCATCGGCAGCCGACAGCGCGTACACCGTCGCCAGCGAGGACACCGCTACTTCGCGCGCGGCGAGGCCCGGAATCAGCGCGATGCAGATCTGCCAGTTGAAGCCCAGCGGCGCGAAGATCGCGGTCATCGCGTGGCCGATCTGGCCGGCATAGCTGTAGTCGATGGCCGGCATCGTCGCGTCGGCGGGCGCGCCCGGGAACGACAGCAGGAACCACAACAGGATGGTCAGCGCCAGGATGATGCCGCCGACGCGCTTGAGGAAGATCATGCCGCGCTCGTACAGGCCGACGGCGAGGTCGCGCGGATGCGGAATGCGGTACGACGGCAGCTCCAGCATCAGCGGGTGCTCGCTCTTGTCGCGGCGCCACTTCTTCATCACCCATGACATCACCAGCGCGCTGAGGATGCCGGCCACGTACAGGCCGAACAGCACCAGGCCCTGCTGGTTGAAGATGCCGATCCTGCCGGCCGGAATGAACGCGCCGATCAACAGCGCATACACCGGCAGGCGCGCCGAGCAGGTCATCAGCGGTGCCACCAGGATCGTGGCAAGGCGGTCACGCGGGTCCTGGATGCTGCGGGTGGCCATGATGCCCGGCACCGCACAGGCGAAGCTGGACAGCAAAGGAATGAACGAGCGCCCCGACAAACCCGCCGCCGCCATCATGCGGTCCAGCAGGAACGCAGCGCGCGGCAGGTAACCGGACTCCTCCAGTGCCAGGATGAAGGCAAACAGGATCAGGATCTGCGGCAGGAACACCACCACGCCCCCCAGGCCGGCGATGATGCCGTCGGTCAGCAGACTGGTCAGCGGCCCAGCCGGCAGCACGCTGGCGGCCAGCTCACCCAGCCAGGCAAAGCCGGCTTCGATGCCATCCATCAGCGGCGTCGCCCAGGCGAACACCGCCTGGAAGATCAGGAACATCACCACGACCAGGGTGATCAAACCGAACACCGGATGCAGCAGCCAGCGGTCCAGCGTGTCGTCGATCTTCGCGGTCCGCGCCGGCATGCGCACGGCGGCGGCCAGGATCGCGCGTACCTGCGCGTGGTAATCCACGTCCTTTTCAACACCGGCCAGCGGCGCATCCAGGTGCGGCACCATCGTGTCCAGGCGTTCCACCAGCGCACGCGCGCCCTGCTTGCGCACCGCCACGGTTTCCACCACCGGCACACCGATCTCGCGCTCCAGCGCGGCAACGTCGATCTGGATGCCGCGACGCTGCGCGGCATCAACCATGTTCAGCGCGATGATCATCGGCCGGCCCAGCTCGCGCAGTTCCAGCGCGAAACGCAGGTGCAGGCGCAGGTTGGTGGCGTCGATCACGCACAACAGGACGTCCGGCGCGGCCTCACCCGGGTAGAAGCCCCGGCACAGGTCGCGGGTGATCGCCTCGTCGAGGCTGGCCGGATGCAGGCTGTAGGCGCCCGGCAGGTCGAGCACGGCGAACTCGCGGCCGGACGGCGCACGCAGGCGGCCCTCCTTGCGCTCGACGGTGACGCCGGTGTAGTTGGCGACCTTCTGCCGGCTGCCGGTCAGCTGGTTGAACAGCGCGGTCTTGCCGCTGTTGGGGTTGCCGACCAGCGCGATGCGCAGCGGTGCGGCGGTTGCGGTGGCACTCATGCGCGTCGCTCCTGGCTGGCTGGGTCGATGACCACGCGCCGGGCCTCACTGATACGCAGCGCGAAACGGGTGAACCCGACCTGCACCAGCAGCGGCTCGCCGCCGACCGGACCCCGCGCCACCAGGCGCACTTCCTCACCCTTGACGAAGCCCAGCTCGCGCAGGCGCCGGGCGATGGCATCGTTGGCATGCAGGTCCTGCACGGAATCGACCACGGCCGAGGTGTGCAGGGGCAGTTCGGACAGCGTCATCTAGCGTGTTCTCTGCTGGATGTAAATGGTTCTCGATTCTAACATTCCCGCGTCGCGTCATGGCCCATGACCAATGGCCCGCTATGATCCATACAGGTATGGAGCAACCCCGGAATCCCATGAACGATGCTTTGCAGATCGAGCGCACTGGCGCTGTCCTGACCCTCTGGCTGAACCGGCCGGAGCTGCACAACGCCTTCGATGCCGGCCTGATCGCCCGGCTGACCGCGGCCCTGGAAGCGGCCGGCCGCGATGACACGGTGCGCACGGTGGTGGTGGCCGGCCACGGCGCCTCCTTCTCCGCCGGTGCCGACATGCAATGGATGCGTGGCATGGCCTCGGCCAGCGAGGCCGACAACCGCGAGGACGCCCTGGCGTTGGCCCGGCTGATGCGCACCCTGGACGAGCTGCCCAAGCCGACCCTGGCGCGGGTCCACGGCGCCGCCTTCGGTGGCGGGGTGGGCCTGGTGGCCTGCTGCGATATCGCCATTGCCACCAGCGCTGCCCGCTTCGGCCTGACCGAAAGCCGTCTGGGCCTGTTGCCGGCAGTGATCTCGCCCTATGTGATCGAGGCCATCGGCAGCCGCCAGGCCCGCCGCTGGTTTGCGACCGGCGAGCACTTCGACGCCGACACCGCCCTGCGTATCGGCCTGATCCACCACCTGGTGGAGCCCGAGCGCCTGGACGAAGCGGTGCAGCGGCAGCTGGCCCTGCTCGACAAGGCCGGGCCGATCGCCTCGGCTTCGGCCAAACTGCTGGTCCGGCAGGTGCGCGACGCCGATGATCGCGACAGCCTGGACCGTGACAATGCTGCTCTGATCGCACGCCTGCGGGTGTCTGCCGAGGGCCAGGAAGGCCTGGGCGCCTTCCTCGACAAGCGCGCACCGCACTGGGTCACGGAGGCCTGACATGCTGGACCATATTGGTGTGAACAGCGGCGACCTGCCGCGCAGCAAGGCCTTCTTCCTGCAGGCGCTGGCACCGCTGCAGATCGGCCTGGTGATGGAGGTCAGTGCCGAACAGACCGGCGCCCACGACCACGTGGGTTTCGGCAAACACGGCAAACCGTTCTTCTGGCTGGGCAATGCGGCGCCCCTCAGCCAGGGCGTGCACGTGGCCTTCGTCTGCGGCGAACGGGCCCAGGTTGATGCATTCCACGCCGCCGCCCTGGCTGCAGGGGGCCGCGACAACGGCGCCCCCGGCCTGCGCCCGTGGTACCACCCGGACTATTACGCCGCCTTCGTGATCGATCCGGACGGCAACAACATCGAGGTGGTCTGCCACCTGCCCGGGTAGGCCCTCCGTCAAAACAGGCGCAGGCGTGGCCGCTCGTGCGACCCGCCTGCGTATCTCATCTGGCAGCCTGGCGAAGACCGGGCCGCCTCCGTTTCCCAGGAACCGCCGTGACCCCAGTCGATCCCATCCGCCCTGCCCGTCCCGTCCCGCCTGCCGCGGGGGTGCCGCGATGAGCGATTTCGTCCGCATCGTCGAGGTCGGCCCGCGCGATGGGCTGCAGAACGAAAAGCAGGCCGTGGCCACCGCCGACAAGATCGCCCTGATCGATCGCCTGTCGGCCACCGGCCTGCGCACCATCGAGGCGACCAGCTTCGTCAGCCCGCGCTGGGTGCCGCAGCTGGCCGACGCTGCCGAAGTCTATGCCGGCATCCAGCGCCACCCGGGCATCGACTATCCGGTGCTGGTGCCCAACGAACAGGGCTACGACCGCGCACGCGCCGTCGGCGTGCAGGAAGTCGCGGTGTTCACCGCTGCATCGGAAGCCTTCAACCGCACCAATACCAACGCCGGTATCGATGAATCGCTGGCCCGCTTCGAGCCGATCCTGCGCCGTGCAGCCGCCGACGGCGTGCGCGTGCGTGGCTACGTCTCCACCGTGCTCGGCTGCCCCTACCAGGGCGAGGTGCCGCTGGCCGACGTCGTGCGCGTCGCCCGTGCCCTGCAGCAGATGGGGTGTTACGAAATCTCGCTGGGCGACACCATCGGCGTGGGCACGCCGCGCAAGGCCCGCGCGATGCTGCAGGCGGTGGCTGCCGAGATCCCGATGAGCACATTGGCCGTGCACTTCCACGATACCTATGGCCAGGCCATCGCCAACATCGCCGCCTGCCTGGAAGAAGGCGTGCGCGTGGTCGACAGCGCCGTGTCCGGTGCCGGCGGCTGCCCGTACGCAAAGGGCGCCAGCGGCAACGTGGCCAGCGAGGACGTGGTGTACCTGCTGCAGGGCCTGGGCCTGGAGTGCGGCGTGGACCTGCCATCGCTGGCAGAGACCGGGCGTTGGCTGGCGGGGCTGCTCGGCCGCGCCACCGCCAGCCGCGTCGGGCAGGCGCTGGCGGCGACATGAACGACAGCGGCCCGCGCGACCGTCCGGCCATCGGCGATGCTCTCGCCGAAACCGACGACGCGCTGGCCGCTCTGGACGCGGCGCTGGCCGCATCGCCACCGCCTGCCCAGGCCAGGCTGCTGCGCCAGGCGCGGCAGGCCTTGGCCGATGCACAGCAGCGCGAACTGGATACCCAGGCCCGCTATGCCGCGTTGTTCGATGCGGTGCCCGACCCGGTCAGCATCCTCAGCGCCGAAGGCGTGGTGCTGGACGTCAACCGTGCCGGCATCATCGCCTACGATCGGCGGCGCGAAGACATCGTCGGCCAGCCCATCGAACTGCTCAACCCGGACCTGCCCAGCGACCATCTGCAACCGGTGTGGGAGGCGTTGAACCGCGGCGACACCTACGTCATCGAAGTGACCAACATGCGCGGCGACGGCAGTCGCTTTCCGGTCGAGGTGCATTCGGCCGGCTTCCAGGACCGTGGCCAGCCCTGCATCGTCGCCGTCGCCCGCGACCTGAGCGGGCGCTGGCGCGCCGAGTCGCGCTATCGCCTGTTGATGGAGTCGATCGACAAGGGCGTGATCCTGTTCGACCGTAATCTGCGCGTGCTGTCGGCCAACCCGGCCGCGCACCGCATCCTCGGCCTCACCGGTGGTGGCGTGGGCCTGAATTCGATGCTCGATCCCGAGGCGTGGATCATCGTCGACGAACATGGCCATCCGCTGACCCAGGCACAGTGGCCGACCAGCCGCTGCTTCCAGGCCGGGCGGATGATCCGCAGCACCATCATCGGCCTCTACCACCGCCCGCGCGGACGCATGCTGTGGCTGTCCACCACCAACGTACCGGTGTTCGGCAACGGCTGCGACCAGGCCGACCATGTCTATGCGATGTTCAGTGACATCACCGAACTGAAGCGCAACAACACCCTGTTCGCGCGCGCGCAGTCACTGGCCCACATCGGCGGCTGGGAGTGGGATCGCGGCCTGCAGCGCCTGTACCTCACCGATGAGGCGCGGCGCATCGTCGGCCAGCCGGCAGATATGGAAGACATGCCGGACCTGCTGGACTGCCTGCGCAGCGACGACCGCGCCGCCCTGCAGCAGGCGCTGGCCGACACCATCGAACACCGCAGCAGCTTCGGCCTGGAGCTGCAGGGCCAGCGCCGCGATGGCCACTCGTTCTGGATACGGATGATCGGCGAGGTCTCGGCCGGCGATGTCGATGCCGCGCGCATCACCGGCACCGTGCAGGACATCACCGAGCGCAAGCAGGCCGAGGAAACCCTGCGCGTGCAGGCCCGCACCGACCCGCTGACCGGGATCATGAACCGCGATGCGGTGCTGAGCGACCTCGGCGTGCGCATGGACAGCCCCAGCCACGACCGCGTGGCGGTGCTGTACATCGACCTGGACCGCTTCAAGGTGGTCAACGATCTGCTCGGCCACAACGCCGGTGATGAACTGCTGATCGAAGCGACCCGGCGCATCGCCACCGCGATCGGCACCGAAGGCCTGCTCGCCCGTTTCGGTGGCGACGAGTTCCTGGTGATCTGCGACCTGCGCGACCAGCCGGACCAGGCCGAACAGCTGGCCGAGCGCATCACTGCGGCCTTCTCTGCGCCGTTCCAGCTGGGCAGCGACGAGTTCCCGGTCACCGCCAGCATCGGCATCGCCCGTGCACCGCGTGATGGCGACCGGCCGCAGCAGCTGATCCAGAATGCCGACACCGCGATGTACGAGTGCAAGCGGCGCACCCGCAACGGCTGGCAGGTGTTTTCCCCGGAACTCGCACAGCGCCAGCATGACCGCCTGCAGATCGAAAGTCGGCTGCACAAGGCCCTCGATGGCGACGAGTTCCACCTGGTCTACCAGCCACAGGTCAACCTGCGCAGCGGCGCCACCATTGCCTGCGAGGCGTTGATGCGCTGGCACAACATCCAGCTGGGGCCGATGCGCCCGGACCTGTTCATCCGCCACGCCGAGCACACCGGCGACATCGTGCGCATCGGCCAATGGGCGCTGCGCGAAGCCTGCCGGCAGGTACGGCAATGGCAGGACGATGGGCTCGGCCTGGTACGGGTGGCCGTCAACGTGTCCTGGCGGCAGTTCGTCGGCGAGGATCTCGCGCGCTGGGTGCGGCAGGTGCTGGACGAGTTCGGCCTGCCCGGCAGCGTGCTGGAGCTGGAGTTCACCGAGCGGGTGCTGATCGAAGATGCGCCGGACACCCTACGAACTTTCGCCCGCCTGCGCGAGATGGGGGTGATGCTGACCATCGATGACTTCGGCGAAGGCTACAGCGCGCTGAACTACCTGCGCCGGCTGCCCATCCATGGGCTGAAACTGAGCCAGCTGTTCGTCGAGGGCATCCCCCGCAACCGCTCGGATGTGGCGGTCTGCGAGGCGGTCTGCGCGATTGCCCGCAGCCTCGGCCTGGGCGTGGTCGCCGAAGGTGTGGAAACCGAACCACAACGGCAATGCCTGCTCGACCTGGGGGTGACCGTCGGCCAGGGCTTCCTGTTCGCCCACGGACTGCCCGCCGCCGACTTCGAGCGTCGCCTGCGGCGCGCCCGCGAACTGGGCTGAGGCCCGCGGCGCAGTGCACAACGGCGGCTGCCGTCGCTTCCGTTAGAATCGGCGGTTCTTGAACCTGCAGGACCGTGCAATGCAGCTGTCTTCCGTACGTGCCGTGATCACTGGCGGCGTCTCCGGCCTCGGCCTGGCCGTGGCCCAGCACCTGGTTGCCCAGGGCGGCAAGGTCGCCCTGTTCGACCTCAACGACGCCAAGGGCGCGGCCGCCGTTGCCGGGCTGGGGCAGGACAACGCCCGCTATTTCAATGTCAACGTCAGTGATGAAGCGTCCGTGTCGGCGGCCATCGACCAGGCCTGCGATTTCCTCGGCGGCCTGAATGTCGCGATGAACTGCGCCGGCATCCTCGGCGCTGGCCGCGTGCTGGGCAAGGAAGGCCCGATGCCGCTGGCCGGGTTCCAGGGCACAGTGATGGTCAACCTGGTCGGCAGCTTCAACGTCGCCAAGGCCGCCGCCAACCGCATGCAGCACAACGAGGCCGGGGTGGACGGCGAGCGCGGCGTCATCATCAACACCGCCAGCGTTGCCGCCTACGAAGGACAGATCGGCCAGGCCGCCTACTCCGCCTCCAAGGGCGGCGTGGTGGCAATGACCCTGCCGATGGCCCGCGAGCTGTCGCGCTTCGGCATCCGCGTCAACACCATCGCGCCGGGCGTGTTCTGGACGCCGATGGTCGATGGCATGCCCGAGGCCGTGCAGGAATCGCTGGCCGCATCGATCCCGTTCCCGTCGCGCCTGGGCAAGCCGGAAGACTTCGCCAGCCTGGTCGGCCACATCCTCGGCAACACCTATATCAACGGCGAGACCATCCGCCTGGACGGCGCCACCCGGCTCGCTCCGAAGTGATTCCCCCCGGGCGCCGGGACGGCGCCCTCCCCCAACGACCAACATCATCATGAAAGCCAACGACATCAAGAAGGGCAACGTCGTCGAGTTCAACAACGGCGTCTACCAGATCCGCGACATCGAGCGCAGCTCGCCGCAGGGTCGCGGCGGCAACGTCCGCTTCCGCTTCATCATGTACAGCGTGCCGGGCGGCAACAAGCTCGATGCCAGCTTCGATGCCGACGACAACCTGGTCGAAGTCGAACTGCTGCGCCGCCAGTCCACCTATTCGTACAAGGACGGCGATGCGTTCGTCTTCCTGGATGACGAGGACTACACCCCCTACACCCTGGACGCGGACGTGATCGGCGATGACGCCGGCTACATCACCGACGGCCTGACCGGCATCTACGTGCAGGTGATCGACGAGCAGCCGGTGGCCATCCAGCTGCCGGCCTCGGTGGTGCTGGAAGTGATCGAGACGCCGCCGGAACTGAAGGGCGGTACCGCCACCAAGCGTCCGAAGCCGGCCAAGCTCAACACCGGCATCGAGATCATGGTGCCGGAGTACATCGTCAACGGCGAGCGTGTGCTGGTGAGCACCGCCACCGGCGAATTTGCCGGCCGTGCCGATTAACCGCGCGGCACTGATCGCCTGCCTGTCCCTGCTTGCGGCGTGCTCGCCGCAGGCAGCGGACAACGGTGCAGGTGGTGCCACGCCAGAGGGCGTAGCGGTCGATCCGGTGGCTCCCATCGCACCGCCAGCGACGTCGCCCGCGGCCCTGCAGGAACCCGCCGAGGAGCCCTCCGCTGCCAGCCTGCCCTCGAGTTACGAGGAACTGGAACAGGTCCGTGCCGCCGCTGGCTGTGCGGTCTCCAACGACGTGTACGACATCGAAGACATACGCATCTACTGTCAGATGCCCGGCGACGTGCAGGCGTTTCTCGCGCGCGAAAACACCTGCCAGCATTTCGCCGGCGAAGAGCCCTACGACGACGAGCGCCGTCGGGAACTCGAAGAGGCCAGCGCGACGTACTGCGAGGGTCGCGAGAAGATCTTCACCGATCTGGTCGCGCGCCATCGCGGAGACTGTGCGATCCGCAAGGCGCTGGTCGGGATCAACAGCCGCTACGACCTGGTGTTCGAGCTGGACTTGAAGCCCTGTGAGGACTGACCGATCAACGCCGGGCATGGCCCGGCGCTACCGATCCGCGTAACCACGCGTTACTTCGCGCCGAAGTTGCCGCAGCCGTGGTACTGGCGCGTGCCCACAGTCAACATCGCCTTGGCCTCGAACGCCTCACCGCTCATGTCGTCCTGACAGGTGGTGCGCTGGAAGCTCAGCTTGATGTCGGTGCCATCGGCCGCCTTGCCAACCCAGCCGTCTGCGCCCTCGGTCGGCTTGGCGACCGCGAAGCGGCGCTCGCCGTAGTCGACCTCCACCTGCAGGCCCGGCGCATCACCGTCGACGACGGCCAGCCAGCCGGGCTCGTTGCCGGTGGCACGGAACGCGGCGTTGCCGGCACTGCCATCGCCCTCGGTCGCTTCCACCGCACCACACTCACGGTCCGCCTCGCCCTTCAGGCTGAGCAGCGCTTCGTCGCTGCCGCGGGTCCAGAAGCTGTTGCCCTTGCCATCGGCATATTTCGCTCCGGAGGCCGCGCGTTCGGAGGACATCGCGAAACTGCGCTCGCCGATCACAACCGTCGCTGCGTCTTCGCCGTTGAAGGTCGCGCGCACGTCGAGGTCGCCGCAGCGGTAGAGAGTTTCGTTGCCGCCGCCATCAACAGCGGCAGCCACAGGTGCCGGTGCCGGCGTTGCGGCCGCATCGGCTGCGCCACTGGATGCCGGCGTCTGCGCCGGCTGGCAGGCGCTCAGCGCAAGGCCGAGGGAAGCCGCCAACAGACTGGGAATTACACGCATGGCTCGACTCCTTGTCGAAACTACAGAGACCTCGGACCCTACCATCTGCGCGCAAACGGGGCCTGAAAGCTGCATGACCGTGTTCAGCCTGTCAGCACCGCCATCGACAGCAGCTGCGCGCCGCCGGCACTGGAAGCGCTTGTCCAGACGCGCAACAGGCGAAAGTGCTGCACGTGTTCGCGTCCCAGCCAGTGCACATGCAGCTGAACATCGCCGGACAACAACGCCAGGCGTCCACACAGCAACGTTTCAACTGCATGCACCTGCAGCGCAAGAATCTGCAGGCGTCCTTGCCGCCAGTCCCGCAGCCAGGGCAGGTCGAGCATCCGGCCGCCCTGCCCGTCCATCATGAACAACACCGGCGACAGCAGGGCAGCTACCGCGCCATGGTCACCGTCCAGCAACGCATCGCGCAGCTGCTGCTCCAGCACGCGCAGCTGCGCGTCGTACAGGCCCTCACGGTTCCTGTTTTCCATCCACCTGCTTTCCATCCACGCGTCCTCCCGGCGTCGGCCGGCGTCGACGCAGGCGCTGCGCAAGCCACTGCTGCGCACCCTGCACCACCACATAGAACACCGGCACGAAGAACACGGCCAACACGGTCGCACTGACCATGCCGCCGAACACCCCGGTACCGATGGCCTGTTGCGTTTCCTTTGAAGCACCTTGTGCCAGCATCAGCGGCACCACGCCCAGCGCGAACGCCAGCGAGGTCATGACGATCGGCCGCAGCCGCAGCCGCGCCGCTTCGATGGCGGCCTCGACCAGGCCGCGCCCCTGCTGTTGCAGCTGGCGGGCGAACTCGACGATCAGGATCGCGTTCTTCGCCGAAAGCCCGATCACCGTGATCATGCCGACCTTGAAGAACACATCATTGGGCATCCCGCGCAGCAGCACTGCAGCAACGGCGCCGAGCAGGCCCAACGGCACCACCAGCATCACCGCCAGCGGAATCGACCAGCTCTCGTACAGCGCCGCCAGCACCAGGAACACCACCAGCATCGACAGCAGCAGCAACCACGGCGCCTGCGCACCGGACTCGCGCTCCTGCAGCGACTGGCTGGTCCACTGCAGGGCAAAGCCCGCGGGCAGCTGCTGTGCAAGGCGCTCCATCTCGATCATCGCCTGGCCGGTGGACACGCCGCTGGCGGGTGCGCCGGACAGGTTCAATGCCGGGAACCCCAAGTAACGCTGCAGCTGCAGCGGCGCCTCGGTCCACTGCGGGCTGACCAGCTCGGACAGCGCCACCATGCCGCCTTCGCTGTTGCGGACATACAGCTTCAGCACGTCCTCCAGCTCCATCCGGTGTGGGGCATCGGCCTGCACGATGACCTGCTGCATGCGCCCGCGATTGGGAAAATCGTTGACGTACTGCGAGCCCATCGCCGCCGACAGCGTTGCACTGATATCGGTGAATGCAACGCCCATCGCTTCGGCCTTGGCGCGATCGATGTCCAGCCGCACGTTGCTGCCCGCAGGCAGCCCATCGGCATGCACCTCCGCCAACAACGGACTGGCTTCCGCCAGTTTCAACAGCTGCTGCAGGGCGGCGCGCAGCTCGGCCTGGCCCTGGCCGGTACGCGCCTGCAGTGCCAACGAGAAGCCGGAGGAACGACCAAGGCTGTCGATGGCCGGCGGCATCACGCTCATCACCTCGCCTTCCGGCACCGTCGCCATGGCCTGCTGCGCGGCCTTCACCTCATCCGCTGCGGTGCTGCCGCCGCGCTCACCCCAGTCCTTCAACATGGTGTAGGTCAACGCCGCGCTCGGGCCCGAGCCGGAGAAACTGTAGCCGAGGATTGCCTGGTTGGAGGCGATCGCAGGCCGCGAGGCGACATGCTGTTCGTAGGCCTCGACCACCGCCAGCGTGCGTTCGGCGGTTGCTTCGGCCGGCAGCTGGATGGAGGTCATGAAATAGCCCTGGTCCTCTTCCGGCAGGAACGCGCCCGGCAACCAATGCAGGCCGATCAGCAGTGCCACCAGCAAGGCAGCGAACAGGCCCATCACCCGGCCACTGCGCCGAAGGACCGCCGCCACGCCCTGCTGGTAACGCCCGGTCATCCGCTCGAAGCCACGGTTGAACGCACCGAACACACCGCCGCGGCCATGGTGGCCACGCGTGCCCTGGCGCAGCAGCGTCGCGCAGAGCGCCGGGGTCAGGCTCAGCGCCAGCAGTGCCGAGAACAGGATCGACACCGACATCGCCACGCTGAACTGGCGGTAGATCGCACCGACCGAGCCACTGGCCAACGCCATCGGGATGAACACCGCCGTCAGCACCAGGGTGATGCCGATCACCGCACCGGTCAGCTCACGCATTGCCTTGATCGTGGCCTCCCGCGGCGGCAGGCCTTCTTCGGCCATGATCCGCTCCACGCCCTCGACCACCACGATCGCATCGTCAACAATGATGCCGATCGCCAGCACCATGCCGAACATGGTCAATACGTTGATCGAGAAGCCCAGCGCCAGCATCACCGCGAAGGTGCCCAGCAACGCGATCGGCGCGACCAGGGCGGGGATCAGCGTGTAGCGCCAGTTCTGCAGGAACAGGTACATCACTGCGAAGACCAACAGCATCGCCTCGACCAGGGTCTGCAGCACCTTCTGGATCGAGACCTTGACGAAGGGCGCGGTATCGAACGGAATGCTGGATTCAACGCCCTGCGGCAGCAGCGGCTGCAGGTCGGCCATGCGCTCGCGCACAGCCGTGGCGGTACGCACCGCATTCGCACCGGGGCGCAGCTGCACACCGGCCGCCGTCGCCGGGTAGCCATCTTCGCGCGTGCCCCAGGCATAGCTCTGCGCACCCAGTTCGACCCGGGCGACGTCACCCAGCAGCACCCGCGAACCATCGGCACCGGCGCGCAGCACGATCGCTGCAAACTGCTCGGGCGTGGACAGCTGGCCTTCGGCACTCAAGGGCACGGTGATGCGCTGGCCGGGAACGCCGGGCGAATCGCCGATGCGACCCGGCGAGATCTCCAGGTTCTGCTGCTCGATCGCGCTGGCCACATCGACCATGGTCAGGCCGTAGCCGGTCAGCCGGGTCGGATCCAGCCAGATCCGCATCGCCTGTTCGGCACCGAACAACTGCACGCGGCCGACGCCGTCGATGCGCCGCAGCTCTTCGATGATGTTGCGCGCCATGAAATCGCCCAGCGCCGCTTCGCTGACACTGCCATCGGGTGAGCGCAGGCCCACCAGCATCAGGAACCCCGAGTCGGCAGCCTCCACGAACAGGCCGTTCTGGCGCACGCTGCGTGGCAGGCGCGGCTCGATCGCCTTGATCCGGTTCTGCACGTCCACCTGTGCCAGCTCGGGATCGGTGCCGGGCTTGAAGGTGGCGGTGATCGACGCTTCGCCGGAGGTGTCCACCGACGATTCGAAGTACAGCAGATGCTTGACGCTGGACAGCTCGCGCTCGATCAGGCCGACCACCGCGTCATTCAACGTCTGCGGGCTGGCGCCGGGATAGCTGGCATAGATGCTGACGCTGGGCGGCGCGACCGCCGGATAGCGCTCGACCGCCAGCCGCGGAATGGCCAGCACGCCGGCCAGGATGACGAAGATCGCCAGCACCCAGGCAAATACCGGGCGATCGATGAAGAAACGAGCCATGTCGTGGGTTCCTGGAAGGGCTCAGCCCTGGCTTGCGGGTGTAGGCGTTGCACTGGCACTGGCAACGGGGACCTGCCAGTCGCGCGGGTCGACCAGCACGCCTTCCTGCAGGCGCTCCTGGCCTTCCACCACGACCTTCTCGCCCGCCTTCAGGCCATGCCGCACCAGCCATTGCCGGTTGACGCTGCCGTCCACCTCCAGTGTGCGGATCACTGCTTTGCCATCGGCGGCGATGACCCAGGCATACGCCTGGCCACCGGCGCTGCGCAGCACCGCCTGCTGTGGCAGCAGCAGCGCGCTGGCCGGCGCACCGCGTGGCACCCGGGCACGCACATACATGCCCGGCAACAGCTGCCGCTCAGGGTTGTCGACCAGGATGCGCAGGATCACATCGCCGGTGCGTGCATCGACGTTGACACCGGAGAACAACAACCGGCCGCGCTCGGGCAGCGGCGAACCCGCCGCGCCGATGATCGTCACCGGCAGCTCGCCGTCCACCGCGCCACGCCGCAGGGACTGCAGCTGCGATGCCGGCTGGCGCACGTCCACGTAGACCTGATCGATCTGCTGCACCACCGCCATCGGCTCGGCATCGGCGACGCCAACCAGCGCGCCTTCGGTCACCAATGCCTGGTCGATGCGGCCATCGATCGGTGCACTGACCGTCGCGTAGCGCAGGTCGAGCTGGCGTCGCGCCAGGATCGCGCGTGCCTCGTTGACCGCTGCGCGGGCCTGCTCGTGCTCGGCGCTGGCATCATCGCGGTGCTGCTGGCTGACCGCCTGCGCAGCGGCCAGCGCCTGCAGCCGCTGTGACTGCACACGGCTGCGGCCGAGGGCGGCCTCGCTGCGCTGCAGGGCCGCCAGCGCCGAATCGACGTCGGCGCGGAATGCCGCCGGGTCGATCTGGAACAGCGGCTGCCCGGCATGCACCTCCGCACCCTGCTCGAACATCCGGCGCTGCACGATGCCGCCGACCTGCGCACGGATCTGCGCGGTGCGCACCGCCGCCACCCGACCGGGCAGTTCATCATCGCGCTGCACCACCTGCGGGCCGACAGTGACCACGCTGACACGCGGCACCGCTTCGACGCTGGGTTCGGGGCGGGAGCAGGCCGTCATGGCCAAGGCGAAGGTCGCGACCAGCGCGACCGGAGTCCTGAAGGTTCTCATTGCTGTGCACAGTGCCGCAGGCGCGGCTGACGAATCATGAAGCGCGCAGTGTGCGTGGCGATGATGGGGTTTCGATGGAGGAACTGTGGAGATACGATGGAGGGCAAGCACCTTCCGGCCTCGCCTTGCCATGCATGCCTCCCCTGCCCTCGCGGCGCTGGTCCTGATCGTCGAGGACGAAGCCGAGATCGCCGACATCCTTGCCGCCTACCTTGAACGCGAGGGCCTGCGCACCCTGCGTGCGGCCGATGGCCAGATTGCCCTGGACCTGCATCGCAGCATGCGCCCGGACCTTGTACTGCTGGACGTGCAGCTGCCGCGGCTGGATGGCTGGAGCGTGCTGACCCAGCTGCGCCAGCGCGGCGAAACGCCGGTCATCATGCTGACCGCGCTGGACCAGGATCTGGACAAGCTGACCGCGCTGCGGATGGGTGCCGATGACTATGTGGTCAAGCCGTTCAACCCGGCAGAGGTGGCAGCACGCGTGCGTGCAGTACTGCGGCGTACGCTGCGCAGTGCGCGGGCGGATGCGCCCACTGCCCTGCGCGTCGGCCCGTTGCTGATCGACACCGCCACCCACGCGGTGCATGTGGAAGGCGACGGCTACAGCCACGAGCTGCTGCTGACCCTGACCGAGTTCAAGCTGCTGCATTGCATGGCTTTGGCGCCGTCACGGATCTTCAGCCGCAGCGAGCTGATGCACGAATGCCTGCCGGAAAGCGAAGCACTGGAACGCACCGTGGACAGCCATGTCAGCAAGCTGCGGCGCAAACTGGACGAAGTAGGCCTCACCCAGATTCCGGCCAGCGTGCGCGGTGTCGGCTACCGACTGATGGCCGACCGCTGATGCGGCGCTCCGGGCTCAGCCGGCACATCATCGTCTCGATGTCGCTGATGGTCGTCGGCGTCATCGTGATGGTGATCCTCTCTTCGTGGCTGCTGTATGCCGTGCTGATCGAATTCTTCCCGGCCAGCGCCGAAGAGCCGGAAGGCTGGCTGCCGACGGGACCGGAGCTGGCGTGGATGGTCGGGGTGATCCTGACCGGCCTGGCGCTGGCGATTGCCGCTTCGTTCCGCCTGGCCCATCGCATCCTGTCGCCGCTCAATTCACTGGTGGACAGCGTGCGCGCACTGGCAGGCGGCGATCTCGGCGCGCGCGCCACGGCCGAGGCCAACTCCCCCGGTGAGGTCGCAGCGCTGGTGGACGACTTCAACGCGATGGCGCGCCGCCTGCAGCACATGGAAAGCGAACGGGTGATGTGGCACGCGGCCATCGCCCACGAACTGCGCACGCCGGTGACGATCCTGCGCGGGCGCCTGCAGGGCCTGGCCGAAGGCGTGTTCCAGCCCGATGAGTCGCAGTTCCGCAGTCTGCTGGCGCAGGTCGAGGGCCTGTCACGGCTGATCGAGGACCTGCGGGTGCTGAGCCTGGCCGACAATGCCCGCCTTGATGTGCGCCGCGCCCGCACCGATGTGGTGGCCGAAGTGCATTCGGTGATGACCCTGGTCGATCCCGCTTTCCGCAGTGCCGGCTTCGTGCTGGAGCTGGAGACCAGCCGCGAGGAGCACCCCGCCCATTGCGATCCGACGCGGTTGCGGCAGGCGTTGCTGGCCTTGCTGGAGAACGCGCGCCGCTATGCCAACCCGGGCAAGGTACGCATCGCCGTGCATGACACCGTGGCCCATGTGCAGGTGGCGATCGAGGACGAAGGCCCGGGTATCAATCCGGCCCTGCATGCGGACATCTTCAATCCGTTCATGCGCGGCGACGGTTCACGATCGCGCCTGGGCGGTGGCAGTGGTCTCGGCCTTGCGGTGGTCAAGGCCATCGCCGATGCACACGGCGGCCAGGTCTATTGCACCCCGGGCACGGCCGGTGGCAGTCGTTTCGTCATCGAGCTGCCGCGCCAGTAGGCGGCACTTCGGCGGCCTGCTCACGCACGCGCGCACCCAACGCAGCCAGATTGTTGTCGATGTCATCCAGCTCACGTCGCTGCGATGGCGGCAACTGCGCGCGCAGCTGCACGCGCAGTGCCTGCCAGGCGGGTATGGCCTGTGCGCTGGCGACGGCCACTGCGCGTGCCACCTCTGCCTGTTCTTCCGCCTGCGGCAGGCCGTAGCCGGCGTCGGCCAGCAACTGTCCGGGCCGCAACCACTGCCCGCTCTGTTCCAGCAACGCGCGCAGTGAACGGGTGGCGCTGCTGTCAGGGTCAGCCAGCAACCGCCGCTTCAGTGCATCGCGTGCGCGCAGTTCCGCGCGCCGCTGCGCCGCCTGTTCCAGCAACAGCAGGCCGGCGCTGGCGCGCACATCACCGCGCAGCAGCCACGGTGCGCGCTGTTGCGCCGGCAGCGCCAGCCATGCACGCACATCGCGCGCCGGCAACGCCATCTGCGCGGCGGCAACCGAAAACAACTGCTGGTAGTGATCGCGCGCGGACGCAAAGTAGTAGCCCTGCGCCTGTGCCTGCGCGGGATCGGCCAGCACCTGCTCGTCCAGGGCATGCAGCCGCGCCAGCCGCCGCCGCAACCCGCGCGGGCTCAGCTGCGCCAGGCCGGCTTCGCCCAGACGCGGAACACCTGCCTGCAGCAGCTTTGCCGTCTCCACCGCGCAGTTGTTGCTGACGAAGTAATAGCGGCCGTCATAGCTCCAGTGCACCTGTGCAGTGCGCTCGAGCAGGCTGGCGATCTCGCTGCGGTCCAGCTGCAGCGGCAGCGAGGCCAGTCCGCGCAGTTCGACCTTGGTGTATTCGTCCACCACCTGCTGCAGCGGCAGCACGAACAGGCGCGAAGGATAACCACCGGTCAGGCCGCGCCAGTTGGAAATCTGCACATCGCCGACGAAGGCGCGGAAGGACAGCACCCGGTGATGCTCCAGGTCCAGCCTGCAGTCCGGTCCCGGTGCGCGGCCGGGACGGCAGATCACCAGCCGCAGCATGCTGTGGCCCCAGCGGCTCATCGGCTGCGCACTGCCTTCGGCGAACAGATAGTCCACGGCGTACACACGCGACGGGTCAAGCTGCAGCAGCGACGCCGCGCCCTCTTCCGCATCGGCCTGCAGCAGTGGAACGGTGCCAGCGCAGTGCGGCGCAGGCAACGATGGCGGCGTACCGAAGTGCGCCTGATACCACTGCGCCAGTGCCGGGCGGCGGCACGCGAACTCTGCATCCAGCACGAAGTGTTCGGCGTTCACCGCCAGGTACTCGGCCGGGTCGGTCAGCTCGTAGGCATCGGGGCTGCGGTCGCGGAAGGCATTGTCACCGCGGCCCAGATGCCACGGCTTGCGCTGCCAACCGGCAAGGTCGCGCCAGCGGGCGCTGCGCGACCAGTGCGTACTGTTGCGGTCAGCAACATGGGTCAGTTCGTGCACCAGCGCGCTGCGGCGGGCGCGACGGGCACCGGCCACATCGTCATCCAGCAGGTCGCGGCGCAGCGCGATGCGCCCGGCGAAGGCACGGCCATGCACATCGGCCGGCAGGTCATCGCTCCAGCGCACCTGCACCTGCGCCGGCAATGCAGCCAGGAGGCCTTCCGGCAGCAGTGACTGCACATCGGCGAGGGTCTGGCTGGCGAGCTGCTGCTGTGCCGGATCGAGACCGGCCGGGTCGAGCTGCAGGCGATCAGCCGCGTGCGCGACCTGAGCGGCCAGCAGTAGAGCCACGCCATGCGTGGCAGCTGTGATCGTCCGTCTGCGCTTGGCATTCAGCCGAGCATGGCTCGGCTCTACAGCAAGCGATGACGCGGAGGTCATGTTGCCCGGATCAACGCGCCAGAAGCGCGCGCGCCAGCTGCAGGTCGCTCTGCTGCTGCGCAGCTGCATCCTGCTCGCGCAGGTGCACCAGCGCCGCCTGCAGGCGTGCACCACGGATCTGGCCATCGCTGGCGACAAAAGCCGCCGCATCATCGCGTGCGGCCAGCACCACCTTGTCATCGCCCGAGCTGCTGCCCGAGGAACCCGAAGAGGCGCCCGTCGCCGACCCGGCCGAGGTGCCGGCAAAGCTCGAAGCGAAGCCGGCCAGCGGCAGGGACAACAGGGCAACCAGCAGGAGCGGACGGATCATGGTCAGGAAGTTCGTTGATTTGGGTGGGTGGAGCGTAACGGCTGGGTGAAGTCTTTGCCCGTGTCAAAGGTCGAACAATTTGCCGGGATTCAGCCGCCCTTCGGGATCGAACGCGCGCTTGACCGCCTTCATCAGCCCGATCTCGGCCGGGCCACGGGTGCTGTCCAGGTAGCCCTTCTTGACCAAGCCGATACCGTGCTCGGCCGAAATGCTGCCATTGAAGCGCGCCAGCACCTGCGCCAGCAGCTTGGTCACGTGCTCGCACTGGGTCACGAAGTCGGCATCGCTGGTGTCATCCGGCTTGAGCACATTGATGTGCAGGTTGCCGTCACCGATATGGCCGAACCAGACCACGTCGAAATGCGGGTAGGCGTCGCCGATCAGCGCCTGGGTCTCGGCCAGGAACGCCGGCATCGACGAGATCCGCACCGAGACATCGTTCTTGTAGGGCTTGTAGCGCGCCAGCGCCTCGGTGATGCCCTCGCGCAGGCGCCACAGCTGCGCCGCCTGCGCATCGCTGGCACTGATCACCCCGTCGCTGACCCAGCCATTGCCCATGCAGTCTTCGAAGGCGGCCATTGCCGCCGCTTCCTGCGCTTCGTCACCGGCAGCGAATTCGGTCACCACGTAATAGGGATGTACTTCATCGAACGGTGCCTGCGCGCCGTGGGACAGCACGTGCTCCAGCGCACGGTCGGTGAAGAATTCGAAGGCCTGCAGCTGCAGTCGCGCGCGGAACGCGGCGAACACCTGCATCAGCACGTCGAAGCTGGGCAGCGCCAGCAGCATCACGTTGCTGGCCGGCGGCGGGTCGGTGAGTTTCACCGTGGCCTCGACGATCACGCCCAGGGTGCCCTCCGAGCCGATCAGCAACTGGCGGAAGTCGTAGCCGCTCGAGTTCTTGATCAGGCCCTTGTTGAGCTCGAGCAGTTCGCCCGTGGCAGTGACCACCTTCAGTCCCGCGATCCATTCGCGGGTATTGCCGTAGCGGATCACCCGGATGCCACCGGCATTGGTGGCGATGTTGCCGCCGATCGAACAGGAACCGCGCGCGGCAAAATCCACCGGGTAGATCAGGCCGTGCTCCAGCGCGGCGTTGTGCAGCGCCTCCAGCGGCATGCCGGCCTGCACCACCAGGGTGCGGTCGACGGCGTCGTAGTCCAGCGCCTTGTTCATCCGTTCCAGGCTCAGCACCAGCTCGCCATTGGCCGCCACCGCGCCGCCGGACAGGCCGGTGCGACCACCGGACGGAACCACTGCCACGCCTTCGGCCGCGCTCCAGCGCATTACCGCCTGCACTTCTTCCACCGTGGCCGGCAACGCGATCGCCAGCGGCGCCGGCGTCCAGCGCCGGGTCCAGTCGCGCCCGTAATGCTCCAGGTCGGCAGGGTCGGTCTTCAGCTTCAGGCCGGGACAGGCCTGCTGCAACGAGGCGATGCGGGAATCGGTCATGACGGTCCAGCGCGGGGCGTGAAGAACGGGCAAGCGTGCCAGTGGCGGGGGGCAGCGTCCAGCCCCGCAACGCCTTCGATAGCTGCAGTTGCAACCAATTGCGCACTGCACCATGGGCGTTGCGATCTGGCATAGTGGTCAGCCCCTGTCCCACTGGCCGTGCCGCCCCATGTCGCCGAAGAAGACCTCGTTCCCGAAGCAGGATATCCGCGTACTGTTGTTGGAGGGGGTCAGCCAGACCGCCGTGGAGGTGTTCAGCGCCGCCGGCTACAGCCAGATCGAAGCGCACACCAAGGCACTGCCCGAGGACGAGCTGAAGGCGCGCATCGCCGAGGCGCACATCGTCGGCATCCGTTCGCGCACCCAGCTCAGCGCCGAGGTGCTGGCCGAGGCCAAGCGCCTGATTGCGGTCGGCTGCTTCTGCATCGGCACCAACCAGGTCGACCTGGATGCGGCCGAGCTGGCCGGCATACCGGTATTCAACGCGCCCTACTCCAACACCCGCAGCGTCGCCGAGCTGGTGATCGCCGAAGCGATCATGTTGACCCGTGGCATTCCGCAGAAGAACGCCGAGTGCCATCGCGGCGGCTGGTCGAAGTCGGCCAGCGGCAGCCATGAGGTGCGCGGCAAGGTGCTGGGCATCATCGGCTACGGGCATATCGGCACCCAGGTGGGCGTACTGGCCGAATCGCTGGGCATGCAGGTGATCTTCCACGATGTGGAAACCAAGCTTTCGCTGGGCAATACCCGGGCGGCGGCCAGCCTGGACGACCTGCTGGCGCGTGCCGACATCGTGACCCTGCACGTACCGGAGACGCCATCCACGCAGTGGATGATCGGCAGCACCGAGCTGGCAAAGATGCGCCGCGGCGCGCACCTGATCAACGCCGCGCGTGGCACCGTGGTCGACATCGATGCGCTGGATGCTGCACTGGCCAGCGGCCACATCGGTGGCGCTGCACTGGATGTGTTCCCGGTCGAGCCGAAGGGCAACGGCGATGTCTTCGAATCGCCGCTGACCCGCCACGACAACGTGATCCTGACCCCGCACGTCGGCGGCAGCACGCTGGAAGCGCAGGACAACATCGGCATCGAAGTGGCCGCCAAGCTGGTGCGCTACAGCGACAACGGCAGCACCCTGTCGGCGGTCAACTTCCCGGAAGTGACCCTGCCCGAGCACGCCGACAGCCTGCGCCTGCTGCACATCCACCAGAACGTGCCGGGCGTGCTGTCCAAGGTCAACGAGATCTTCTCGCGGCACAACGTCAACATCGACGGCCAGTTCCTGCGCACCGACCCGAAGGTGGGTTACGTGGTGATCGACATCACCGCCAGCGAGGAACAGGCCAGCGCGGTGCGTGACGAACTGGCGGCGATTCCGGGCACGTTGCGCACGCGCATTCTGTATTGATGGCGGCGCCGGGCCATGCCCGGCGGAATGCATCCGGCACCACGCCATCCACGCATGGCGTGGATCTACTGGGCGCGCGATCCCCTGGTAGATCCACGCCATGCGTGGATGTATTTTTTCAGCGTGCCAGCCACCGGCGCGCCATGCGCTGCATCGATTCATCCGACTGCGGATCGCCGGCGACCTCGGCCACCGGGCGCCAGGCCAGCTCCAGCGACTCTTCGCTGAGCACGAAATCCTCGCCGCCCAGCGCACGGATCACGAAACGCACATCGTAATGCCAGTGCCCCGGCACGTCTTTGCGTTCCGGAATCCAATGCTTGTCCAGGTCGAAGATCGCCGGATCGTCCAGCACCAGCCCGGTCAGGCCGGACTCCTCTTCGGCCTCCTTCAGCGCCACCCGGGCCAGGTCGCGGTCGCCGTCGGCGTGGCCGCCCAGCTGCAGCCAGCGCTGCAGCTTGCGATGGTGGGTCAGCAGCAGGCGCTGGCCATCGGCGCTGACCAGCCAGCAGCTGGCGGTGAAATGGCCTGCCAGCCGCTCGCGGCGGAACGCATCTTCCACATCGTCGATCAATGTGCCGAATTCGGCAGCCAGGGCGTCGTGGGCGGGTTCCTTGCGCGCATAGTCATGCAGCAGGCTGCGCAGGCGATCGTCAAGCACGGCAAGGGATTCGGTGGTTTCGCTCATGAATGCGGGGTGCCCGGAAAAATACCGGCCATTATCGCCGTTCATTGTTGCGTTTGCGCTTGTGCGGTGCCTTCAGCATTGGCTAAGGTACAGCGGGCCGTTTGCGCGGCCTTCACCATTCGGGCCGCTGGCAATGTACCGGCAGCCCTCCCAATCCGATCATCAGGAAGTACTGCATGCTGAAAGCTCTGTTGAGGGTCAAGCCGGTCGAACCGGCCGGGCACGTCGATGCCGGCGAACCCATCGAAGGCAGCCTGGACGGCGAAGCCACGTTGAAACGGACCCTCACGGCGAAACACCTCATCATGCTTGGCATTGGTGCGGTGATCGGCGCAGGTATTTTCGTGCTCACCGGCCAGGCCGCGGCCAACCACGCCGGTCCGGCGGTGATGCTGTCGTTCGTGTTCGCCGGGATCGCCTGCGCGCTGGCGGGCCTGTGCTACGCCGAGTTCGCCGCGATGATGCCGGTCTCCGGCAGCGCCTACTCCTACTCCTACGCCACCCTCGGCGAGGGCATGGCCTGGTTCATCGGCTGGTGCCTGGTGCTGGAGTACCTGTTCGCCTCGGCCTCGGTCGCGGTGGGCTGGTCGGCGTACCTGATCAGCTTCATCACCACCACGCTGCACATGCCGTTCCCGGACGCACTGAGTGCGGCGCCGATCGCCTGGAACGGGCACGAGTTCGCCGCCTCCGGCAAGCTGTTCAACCTGCCGGCGGTACTGATCGTGGCGGCGGTGACCGGCCTGCTGTACGTGGGCGTGACCCAGTCCGCGTTCGTCAACGCGATCATTGTGGCCATCAAGGTGTTTGTGATCTGCCTGTTCGTGGGCATCGGCGCGGCCCACGTGGACCCGGCCAACTGGCATCCGTTCATCCCGGAAAACACCGGCGTGTCCGGCGAGTTCGGCTGGAGTGGCGTGTTCCGCGCGGCCACCATCGTGTTCTTCGCCTACATCGGCTTCGATGCGGTCTCCACCGCCGCCGGCGAAACCAAGGACCCGCAGCGCAACATGCCGATCGGCCTGCTCGGCTCGCTGGCGGTCTGCACCATCGTCTACATCATCGTCTGCGCGGTGCTGACCGGCATGCTGCCGTACCACCTGCTGGGCACCGACAAGCCGGTGGCCACCGCACTGGAAGCCTACCCGAGCCTGTCCTGGCTGAAGACCGCCGTGGAAATCGGCGCGATCGCGGGCCTGTCCTCGGTGGTGCTGGTGATGATGATGGGCCAGACCCGCATCGCCTACACCATCTCGCGCGACGGCCTGCTGCCGAAGGTGTTCGGCAAGGTCCACAAGCGCTTCCGCACCCCGTACTGGGCCACGATCGTGGTCGGCGTGATCGCCGCTTCGCTGGCCGGCCTGGTGCCGCTGAACGTGCTCGGCGAGCTGGTGTCGATGGGTACCCTGCTGGCCTTCGCCACGGTCTGCGTGGGCGTGCTGATCCTGCGCTACACCCGCCCGGAGCTGCACCGCCCGTTCCGCGTGCCGCTGGTGTGGGTGATCTGCCCGCTGGGCGCGCTGTCGTGCCTGTTCCTGTTCTGGCAGGCCTTCGTGGTGCACTGGCACCTGTTCGTGGGCTGGACCGTGCTGGGCCTGCTGATCTACTTCGGCTACGGCATGCGCCACAGCAAGCTGGCCAAGTCGCCCTGATCCTCCCGACGGGCCGGCTCCTGCGCCGGCCCGTCGATATCCGCAAGCATTTCCGCCCGCGCCCGTTCACGGGGCGCACCGCACAAGACCACCACACATGTTCAAGCAACTGTGGGCCACCAAGCACCCGCACGCCGCCCACGAAGACGCCAATGGCCTGAGCCTGCGTCGCCACCTCGGCCCCTGGGGCCTGACCGCACTCGGCATCGGTGCGGTGATCGGCGGCGGCATCTTCGTCATCACCGGCCAGGCTGCCGCCAATCACGCCGGCCCGGCCATCATGCTGTCGTTCGTGCTGGCCGCGATCTGCTGCGCCTTCTGCGCCCTGGCCTATGCCGAGTTCGCGGCGATGGTGCCGGTCTCCGGCAGCGCCTATACCTATACCTACGCCACCTTCGGCGAGCTCTCGGCCTGGTTCATCGGCTGGATGCTGGTGCTCGAGTACGGCGTCTCCGCCTCGGCCGTGGCGGTCAGCTGGACCGGCTATTTCCTCAGCCTGCTCAGCCATTTCGACATCCATCTACCGGCTGCGCTGGTCAGTGCCCCATTGGACGCGCAGCTGCGCCCCACCGGCGCCATCGCCAACATCCCCGCCGCGATCCTGGTGCTGCTGCTGACCTGGCTCTGCTACGTCGGCATCAGCAAGTCGTCGGCGATGAACATGGCCATGGTCATCCTCAAGACCGGGCTGATCGTGCTGGTGATCGTGGTCGGCTGGAAATACGTGGACACCAGCAACTGGACCCCGTTCATCCCGGCCAACGAAGGCCCCGGCAAGTACGGCATGGAAGGCGTGCTGCGCGGCGCGGCGATGGTGTTCTTCGCCTATATCGGCTTCGAAGCCGTATCGGTGGCCGCGCAGGAATCACACAAGCCGCAGCGCGACATGCCGATCGGCATGATGCTGTCGCTGGTGATCTGCACGGTGCTGTACATCGCGATGGCTGCGGTCATGACCGGCTTGGTGCCCTACCAGCTGCTGGGCACCGACGAGCCAGTGGTCACCGCCGTGGCCGCGCACCCGCAGCTGGGCTGGTTGCGGGTGGTGGTGGAGATCGGTGCGTTGATCGGCCTGTCCTCGGTGGTGCTGGTGATGATCATCGGCCAGCCGCGCATCTTCATGATCATGGGGCGTGACGGCCTGCTGCCGCCGGTGTTCACCAAGATCCACCCGAAGTACCGCACGCCGCATATCAACACGGTCATCACCGGCATCGGCATCGCCCTGCTGGCGGCGCTGTTCCCGCTGGACATCCTCGGTGAACTGACCTCGATGGGCACGCTGATCGCCTTCGCGGCGGTCTGTGCCGGCGTGCTGATCCTGCGCCGCACCCAGCCGGACCTGCCGCGTCCGTTCCGCATCCGGGGCGCGTGGTTGATCTGCGGCCTGGGCGTGCTGAGCTGCCTGGCGCTGCTGTCGGCGATGACGCTGCACAACTGGATGCTGATGGGCGTGTGGACGTTTGTCGGCTTCGTGATCTACTTCTTCTACGGCTTCAAGCACAGCCGTTTGCGGGGGAAGTGAGTTTTCTGCATTGCAGGGCCTGCGGCCCTGCACCCGCTGGAGCAACAGCAACAGCACCGGCGGGTTTGAGGGTTTGGCGGGGGGGGGGGGGGGTTG
>NZ_JBHZOP010000064.1:0-68911 GCF_042787595.1 Stenotrophomonas sp. YIM B13575
GTGTGGGCAGGCGGGACCGTTGGCGCCATGGATGGCGCCATCGAGCCCCCAAGGATGGGTCTACGGCGTGTCCCGCCTGCCCACACCGCCCCGCCCAATCACGGGAAACCCGCTATTGACGTTGCCGTTGCCTCTGCGGGTGCCGGGTGCAACCCGGCCGAACACCCCTACCCCCGCAGCAGCATGAACGGCAGCAGCACCAGTGCCGCCGCCACCGCCATGCCCAGCAGCACCAGCACCACGAACGCAGGGCGGCGCCGGAACAGGCTGCCAAAGGTCTCGGCGGTGCCATCGCGCAGGGCCTGCTCGCGCTCGGCGCGCACCCGCACGCCGCGAGCCGCCTGGTACTCGGCCATCAGCGCCTTGGCACGCGGCTGGTCGGCATCCTCGCGCAGCCACAGGCCACCATTGGAGATGCCCCAGGGGCTGGGTTCGGTGCGGTACCAGGCGATGCCATGCTGGTCGAGCAGCGTGCAGACATCGGCATATTCGTCGTTGCCGACATTGCGCAGATTGAGCAGGAGTTTTGCCATGTGCCCATGATACCCGGCGCCGATGCGCTAACCTTGCCGCCCTTGACTCATCACCCACGGAGACGCCGATGCGCCGCCTGCTGCTTCCCCTGCTGCTGTCCCTCGCCGCCGTTGGTTGCTCGTCGGAACCGCCTGGCCCGCCGCCGGGAGGCACCATCGCCGCTTTCGAGCGTATCGATACCCAGCCCGGCAGCGGCGCCGAGGCCGTGCCGGGCCAGAAGGTCAGCGTGCATTACACCGGCTGGATCTACGACGAGCGCGCCGACAACAAGCACGGCAAGACCTTCGACAGTTCGGTCGAACGCGGCGAGCCGTTCACCTTCACGCTGGGCGCCGGCCAGGTCATCCGTGGCTGGGATGAAGGCGTGGCCGGCATGAAGGTCGGCGGCAAGCGCACGCTGATGATTCCGCCGGAATTCGGCTATGGCGATCGCCAGGTCGGCCCGATCCCGGCAGGTTCGTCGCTGGTGTTCGACGTCGAGCTGCTCAATGTCCAACAGTGACGTACACCCGCCGCGCCGCGTCGCCGTCATCGGCGGCGGCCCGGCGGGGCTGTTTGCCGCCGAACGGCTGCGCGCGGCCGGACTCGACGTTGATCTGTACGAGGCCAAGGGCTCGCCGGGCCGCAAGTTCCTGATTGCCGGCAAGGGTGGGCTCAACCTCACTCATTCCGACCCGCGTCCGCTGTTCGACAGCCGCTACCGCGAGCAGGCCGCCAATGTTGGCCATTGGCTGGACGGCTTCGATGCACAGGCGCTGCGCGACTGGGCGGCGGGCTTCGGTGTGGACACCTACGTCGGCAGTTCCGGCCGCGTGTTCCCGGTCGACCGCAAGGCCGCACCGCTGCTGCGCGGCTGGGTTCGCCGGTTGAAGGAACAGGGCGTGCGCCTGCACGTCAACCATCGCTGGCTGGGCTGGGGCGAAGACGGCGCACTGCGCTTTGCCACCGAAAACGGGGCATTGGACGTGCGCGCCGACGCGACCGTGTTGGCGCTGGGTGGCGGAAGCTGGCCGCAGCTCGGCAGCGACGGCGCATGGGTTCCGGTATTGCAGGCCCGCGCCGTGGATGTCGCGCCGCTGCAATCGGCCAACTGCGGATTCGACGTTGCCTGGACACCGTTCTTCGCGCAGCGCCACGCGGGTGCACCACTGAAGCCGATCGTCGCGCATTGGCGTGACCTCGACGGTGAGCCCCGCTCGCTGCAGGGCGAGTGCGTGGCCAGCGAGTACGGTATCGAAGGCAGCCTGATCTATGCCCTGTCGGCCGACCTGCGCGACACCATCAACCGCGACGGCCACGCCACGCTGTGGCTGGACCTGGTTCCGGGCCGCGACGAGGCGCGCCTGCAGGCCGATCTCTCGCAGCCGCGCAAGGGTCGCAGCTTCGGCGAACACCTGCGTCGCCAGGCGGGGCTGGATGCAGTAAAGACTGCGTTGGTATTTGAAACACTGGGCAAGGATGCCGGCAACGATCTGGCCGCCGTAGTCACCATATTGAAGCGCCTGCCGTTGCGCCTGCTGCGCCCGCGGCCGATGGCCGAGGTGATCAGCACGGCCGGTGGCGTGCGCCTGGGTGCGCTGGACGACGGCTTGATGCTGCGTACCTTGCCGGGGGTGTTCTGCGCGGGAGAAATGCTGGACTGGGAAGCACCGACCGGTGGCTACCTGTTGACGGCGTGCTATGCCAGCGGGCTGCGCGCGGCAGAGGGCGTGACGGCGTGGTTGGCCACGCGCTGATCCACCCGCAGTAGCGCCGGGGATATCAGGCCGGCCGGCGCATCTTCACCGACGCCAGCGCTACGCCACTCGGGTGCGGATACAGTTCCTCACGTTCGGCGACAAAGCCCAGCCGCTGGTAGAACGGCACGGCATTGAGCGAGGCCGACAACACCACCTCGCGCGTTGGATCGGCCATCGCCAGCAGCCGCTGCATCAGCGCCTGGCCAACCCCCTGCCCGCCTCGATCCGGATCAACGAACAGCGCGTCGATCTCATTACCCTCGGCGTCGAGCACACCGAACCCCAGCACGTCGCCCCGATCATCCTCGGCGACGACACAGCCGCCCTGCCCCAGCAACCGCGAGTACTGCACCGGCGGTGGCGATGCCGACCACGGCGCGATCACCTCTGGCGGATAGTGGCTGCTGCACAGCTCGCGTACGCAACGCGTACGCAATGCCCACAGCGTGCTCACATCATCGTTGGTGCCGGTCCTGAACTGCGTGCAATCTCCGTATGTTTCTGGCTTTCGTACAGCCGAGCACCGGCTCGGCTCTACTACGCGATCATCGCGATTTGCTGGCCCGCAGCGCCTGGATCTTCGGCGGCGGCTGGAAGGAATCACTGCGCGCATCGGCCCAGAACGAATGGAACACCGCGTGGTCGGGCACCTTGTGCAGCAGCTCGCCCGGCTCCAGGTAGCGGTACAACGAGGCCAGTGAACGGATCTCGACCGGCGACACCCGGCGCAGGATGTGTTCCGGGCCAAGCTCGGCCGGATCGTTCAAGCCCGCCGCACACAGCAGCTCCTTCAACGCATGCAGGGTGTGCTCGTGGAAGCTGTACACGCGCGTGGCCTTGTCCGGTGCATCCAGATGCTTCCAGCGCGCCGGATCCTGGGTAGCGATGCCGGTCGGGCACTTGTCGGTATGGCAGCTGAGCGACTGGATGCAGCCCAGCGCGAACATGAAACCGCGCCCGGCATTGCACCAGTCGGCCCCCATCGCAATGGTGCGGGCGATGTCGAACGCGCTGGTGATCTTGCCGGCCGCGCCGATACGGATGTGCTCGCGCAGGTCCAGGCCCACCAGGGTGTTGTGCACCAGCAGCAACGCCTCGTGCATCGGCACACCCACGTGATCGACGAACTCGGCGGGTGCCGCACCGGTACCGCCTTCGGCGCCATCGACGACGATGAAGTCAGGCAGCAGACCGGTTTCGTGCATCGCCTTGGCGATGCCGAACCATTCCCACGGGTGGCCGATGGCCAGCTTGAATCCCACCGGCTTGCCACCGGACAGCTCGCGCAGGCGGGCGACGAACTGCAGCAGTTCAACCGGCGTGGAGAACGCCGAATGGCGCGAAGGTGACACGCAGTCAACGCCCATCGGCACGCCACGGGTCACCGAGATCTCGGCCGTCACCTTCGGCGCCGGCAACACGCCGCCGTGGCCGGGCTTGGCACCCTGCGACAGCTTGATCTCGATCATCTTGACCTGATCGTGGTTGGCATTGGCAACGAAGCGTTCCTCGCTGAAGCCACCCTTGTCGTCGCGGCAGCCGAAGTAGCCCGAGCCAATCTCCCAGACGAGGTCGCCGCCCATCTCACGGTGATAGGGCGAAATCGAGCCTTCGCCGGTGTCGTGGTAGAAACCACCCCGGCGTGCGCCTTCGTTCAATGCGCGGATCGCGTTGGCCGACAGCGAGCCGAAACTCATCGCCGAGATGTTGAACACGCTCGCCGAATAGGGTTTGGCACAGTTCGCACCGATCAGCACGCGGAAATCGTGCTTGGCGATGGTTGTCGGCGCCAGCGAATGGTTGATCCATTCGTAGTCCACCGCGTAGGTGCTGCGCAGGGTGCCGAAGGGCACCGTGTCCATCTGGTTCTTGGCACGCTGGTAGATCAGCGCGCGCTGCTGCCGCGAGAACGGCACATCTTCCAGATCGCTCTGCACGAAATACTGGCGGATCTCCGGACCGATGGATTCCAGGCCGTAGCGGAAGTGCGCCATCACCGGATAATTGCGGCGCAGGGTGCTGCGCTTCTGCAGCAGGTCCCAAGTCCCCAGCGCCACCATCGCGGCTGTAAGGCCGACGCCCCAATACCAGGCCGGCCAGATCGTGGCCAGCCACAGGCAGATCGGAAACATCAGGATGGCGAGCAGGTAGACGATATACCGGTGCATGGCGTTCCTCGGTTGCAACTGCCCCCGAGTCTACCGCGCAAGCACCTACAGGCGATCGTCGACCACGCTGCGCGGCCAGGCAGACTTCACGTCGTAGACCAGTCCAGCGGGTGCCAGCAGACTGCGGATGTGGGCAATGTCCATCGCCTTGAAGCGCTCATGCGCCACCGCCAGCACCACCGCGTCGTAGCTGCCGGCCACCGGCTCGGCCAACCAGTTCACACCTTCGTCCGCCAGTGCGGCCGGCCCCACCCAGGGATCGCTGACGTCCACCTGCGCGCCACTGTCGGTCAGCCGTTGGGCCAGTTCCAGCGCGCGGCTGTTGCGCAGGTCCGGGCAGTCCTCCTTGAAGGTCACGCCCAGCACCAGGATGCGCGATTGCGCCGGCGCACGACCTCGCTCGGCCAGCATCGCCAACACACGGGTAGCCACATGTTCGCCCACCCGGTTGTTGACCTGCCGCGCGGTATGGATCAGGTCAGGGTGGTAGCCCATGCTTTCGGACTTGTGCAGCAGGTAGTACGGGTCCACGCCGATGCAGTGGCCTCCCACCAGCCCCGGACGGAACGGCAGGAAATTCCATTTGCTGCCTGCGGCGTCGAGCACATCCTGGGTATCGATGCCGAGACGATCGAAGATCAGGGCCAGCTCGTTGACCAGCGCGATGTTGACGTCGCGCTGGATGTTCTCCACCACCTTGGCCGCTTCGGCGACCCGCATCGACGGCACCGGGAACGTACCGGCGGTGATGATCCGCTGGTACAGGCCATCGACCACCGCCGCCACTTCCGGCGTTGAACCGGACGTGATCTTGCGGATGTCGGCCAGGCGCCGTTGGCGGTCGCCGGGGCTGACCCGCTCCGGACTGTAGCCGCAGTAGAAATCCTCGTTGAAGCGCAGGCCCGAGCCCTGCTCCAGCAGCGGCACACAGACTTCTTCGGTGGTACCCGGGTAGACGGTGGATTCGTAGATCACCAGGTCACCGGCGCGAAGATGGCTGGCGATCAGTCGCGTCGCCGAGCGCAAGGGCTCCAGATCGGGCTGCTCGTAGGCATCGATCGGCGTGGGCACGGTGACGATGTAGATGTTGCAGGCGTCCAGCTGTGCCGGATCGCTGCTGTAGCGCAGCAGCGACGCGCTGGCCAGTTCGTCCGGCTCCATCTCCAGCGTGTGGTCCTGCCCGCCGGCCAGTTCGGCGATGCGTGCGGCATCGATGTCGTACCCCAGGGTGGGCAGTTGGCGGCCGAAGGCCACCGCCAACGGCAGCCCGACGTACCCCAGGCCGATGATGGCCGGAGACGGCATCTGGGCTGCGCCGATGGGCGCGCTCATGCGCGGCGTCCGGCAGCTGGCGACGGGGTCCACTGGGTCATGCGAGGGTCCGGGTGCAGGCAATCATGCCGACAAGGTTAACCGCGGCGGCGGCGGCAGACCACGCCCCGGATCAGGATCCGAGGCTGACGGCAGCCGGCTCGAGCTCGCCGTGGCCCCCGGTCCAGGCCCGCAGCAACAGGCAGAAACCGTGGTCCAGATGGTTCTGTTCCAGGCTGAAACCGTGCCACGGGGCCGCTACGATGCTGGCCAGCGTCGCCGGATCCACATGCCGGTTGGCCATCGTCCAGCGCGGGAACCAGCGGGTCGCGATCGGGCCTGCGGCAAGCTGGACGACGCTGCCGTGGCGCCGCGCGTTGCTGATGCGCGCGTGCACCGAGGCCAGACCATCCCGCGGACCTTCGATGTACTGCAGGAAACGGCTGCCATCGAACATCAGCACCCCGGTGACTCCGGCCATGCGATTGAAGGCGGTCGCATCGGCCAGCAGCGCATCGAGCTCGGGCACGTCCAGTCCCTCCCTGGCCGTGCTGACATAGGCATACGCATGCAACGGCATGTCCATCACTCCCCTCCTGAGTGCAGAGGAATATGACAGGAAGCACGAGGACTTCAAGCGTTGGTTATTCCGGCGGCGCCTCTACCTGGTAGCCGCGCTGCACCAGCGCGTCCAGATAGCCTTCGCCCAGCAGCAGGCTGACCGGCACCGTCGCGAAGGTGCCCGCATGATGGGCCAACGCCGCATCCACGCCCTGCAGCCAGCGCGTGCGCACCTGCTGCGGCATGTCGCTCCAGCCGCGCCTGCGCACGAAGGCCGAATCCTGCAGCAGTTCGCGGCAGGTCTGCGCCATCGCCGAAGCCGACAGCCGACGCAGTGCAGCGACATCGCCGAGTGCCCAGGCATTGGCCCGCTCACGCAACACCGGTGCCTGGAACTCCACGGTGTCGAGCGTGCGTTCGAAGCATGCGCGGTCATCGACTTCGGTGGCCTGCAGTTCCTTCAACGTGCCACGGATGTCGTCGACCTTCAGCTTCACCTGCACGTCTTCAGGCTTCAGGTCGTGGGCCTTGTAGGCGCGCCCGAGTGCTTCCTTCACCTGCTTGCCGTCGCGCAGGCCGTTGCGCTTGAGAAACGCCTGGTACAGGCGACCGGAGGCCACCAGCGGACGGTCCTTTTCCACGCCACGGTCATTGCCCAGGTAGGTCTGTTTCAGCCCCAGCCAGCGTGCGTACGTTGCCGCCGGCAGGATCTGATCCAGCGTGCGCCTCTGCGGATCGCGCGCGGTCTTCATCGCCAGCGGCAGCAGGGTCAGGCCCTTGAACACACCGATCTTCGCATCGAGGCTGAAGCCGGGATCGCCCAGCACATGGTCGACACCGGCGATGGTCCGTTCGACTTCATCCGAGCGCCATTGCACGCCGCTTGGCAACGGCGAGACCGTTCCCAGGATCCACAGCACATGCCCCTGTGGAGCGGTGACCTTCCAGAGGCCGGGGCCGGGTTGTTCGCCGGTCACCTGCACCGTGTCCATGTCCACCACCGGGCCCGTGGGTGCGGGTGCCTGCTGCGCGGTGGCAGAGCCTATCGCCAGCATCAGCCCCAGCACGGCACTGCATCCGATCCATCGCCTGCCACGTGCACGCATATCGCCATTCCCGGAAACGTTGGCGGACTGTACCCAGCCCCGCGCCCGACTGCGTAAAAGCAGCGTTAGCCGGCGGCAGCGGCGGCGATTCCGTTACAATCGGCGCGCGCTGCAGGCCCGGATGGCGAAACTGGTAGACGCATCGGACTTAAAATCCGCCGGGGGCAACCCCATGCCGGTTCGATTCCGGCTCCGGGCACCACCCAATCACGCACCGACGCCTCCGCACCAGGCCCGCGCATCGCTGGTTCTACAGCAGCCCACTGAACGGGATACGGCCATCCGGCTGCCGTCGCTGCGTTCGAGACGGCTTCAGGCCGGCATGGCAGAATCGGACGCGCCGCCTCGGCCGCCGAACGACGCATAAGGAGATCCCCCATGAAGTGGATATGGCTCGCATCATCGCTGGCGCTGGTCACGCTGCTCGCGCAGGCCACCGCGCCCGCATCGGCACAGAGCCGTTCGGACAGCCACCACAACCTCGACGGAAGTCGGGATATCCGCAACAGCGACGGATCGTCCAGCCGCATCAAGCGCGATCTGTCCGGCCGCGAGATCGCCGAGCACAGCAACGGCAGCCGCTCGACCACCACCACTGATCTGAGTGGCCGCAAGCGCACCACCCACAGCGATGGCAGCTACTCCAACAGCAGCACCGACCTGAGCGGCAACATCCGCACCGAGTACAGCAACGGCGCCTACTCCGTCAGCAAGCGTGACCTGAGCGGCAGGTGGCGCACCGAATACAGCGATGGTTCCTATTCGACCAGCGTGCGCGATCTCAGCGGCAACTGGACCACCACCTCCAGTGGAGGCATGGCCGCGCGCCACCCCGAACGCGGCGTCGGCAAGCGCTGAGGCCTGCGCTCAGATCGCCCGCGAGTAGCGCGGCTGCTCCTGGGCGACACGCAGATAGGGATCGAAGCACATCGCCAGCAGGCGCAGCAGCGGCCGCCCCGGCTCGCTGGTGCGCACCACCCCATCGCGGTACTCGGCCAGGCCATCCTGCTGCAGGCGCTGTACGGCCTGCAGGTCTTCGGCGAAGTAGGCCTCGAAGTCGATGCCATGGCGCTGGGCCAGTGACGCGCCATCCACTTCGCCCTGGCACATCAACTGCTGGATCAGCTCGGCGCGCAGCTCGTCGTCGGCACTGAGCGCGACGCCGCGCCAGACCGGTAGTTGCCCCTGGTCCACCGCGTTTTCCCACGATGGCAGGTCGCGCGGATTCTGGCTGTAGGTGGCACCGATGTGGCTGATCGCACTTACGCCGAGGCCAAGCAGATCGGTGTCGGCGTGGGTGGTATAGCCCATGAAGTTGCGATGCAGCTGGCCGGCGCGCTGGGCACGCGACAGATCTTCTTCCGGCAATGCGAAGTGGTCCATGCCGATGTACTGGTAGCCGGCCGCGGACAGGCGCTCCACCGCCAGGCCGAGCAGCGCGAGCTTGTCTTCCGGCGACGGCATGCGGCTTTCGTCGATCTGCCGCTGCGCGCGGAACAGGTGTGGCAGGTGCGCGTAGCCGTACACCGCCAGTCGATCCGGGCGCAGCGCCAGCACCAGTTCCAGGGTGCGGCCGAAGCCCTCCAGGCTCTGCCCGGGCAGTCCGTAGATCAGATCGACATTGACCGAACGCATGCCGCTGTCGCGGCACGCGCGCAGGATGTCCAGCGTCTGCCGCACGCCCTGCACGCGGTTGATCGATTCCTGCACCTGCGGGTCGAAATCCTGCACCCCCAGGCTGGCGCGGTTGAAACCGAGCCGGGCCAGCATCGCCACGTCGCTGGTGTCGATGAAACGCGGATCCAGTTCGATGGAAAAATCACGCTGCGAGGCATCGCTGAAATCGAAGCGCCGGCGCAGGCCCTCGACCAGTGCCGTCATCGCATCGGCATCCAGGAAATTCGGCGTGCCGCCGCCGAGGTGCAGCTGGATCACTTCACGGCCGTCGGCGAACTGTGGTGCCAGCAGGTCCGCCTCGGCCAGCACGCGTGACACGTAGCTGTGGCCACGTCCGCGGTCGCGGGTGATCACCCGGTTGCAGCCACAGTAGAAGCAGGGGCTGGAGCAGAACGGCACATGGACGTACAACGACAGCGCGCGCGCCAGCGGGTTGCTGTCGGCGATCGCCTGGCGCAGCGCCGGCGCATCGAAGCCGTCATGGAAGTGCGGCGCGGTGGGATAGGAGGTGTAGCGCGGGCCGGGCCGGTCATGCCGGCGCAGCAGATCGGGATCGAAGGTCCAGGCCAGGCCACCGGCAGCGGGAGAGAACGTGTCCATGGCGCCAGCATCGCGCCAAGCCAGGCGGTGCGCCTTGACCCAGATCAATCCTTGGCGGGGACGCCCAGCACCGGCAGCATGACCTGCGGCCAGCGCAGCATCTGGTAGCGGCGCCAGAAGGTCTCGGCGATGCGGGCGGCCACATCGTCGGCCAGCGCCTGCATCGGCGGGTTGTTGCATTCGGCCGTGGTGATGTGGAAAAGCACCAGCCAGCGATCGAACAGATCCTTTTCCAGATCGATTGCCATGTGCTTGGACATCGGCGAGCCCTTGAACCTGCGCGTCCCGCGCAGCATCGCCGACCAGAAATCCACGAGCTGGGCGAGGTGTTCGGGCCACTCTTTGACGTGACCTTCGAACACCGGCCCCAGACGCTCCTCGTCACGCACGCGCGCGTAGAAATCGTGAACCAGCCGGGTCACTTCCTCCTCGCTGCACAGCTCTGGTGAAGCAACGGGAATATCGGTCTTGGGCGTTGCGTTCATCAGGGCACCAAATGCGGATCGGCAGTGTGCCGCAGGCCGCCACCACTACTGTTGATCCAGATCAATGTCAGCGCACTGCGGCGCACCTAGGCTGACACGCTTGCAGGAAGCATGCCCTGCGGATGCTGCGCCAACCACGGCGAAGTATACGCGCCGCCCTCTTCTTCGACCCGAACCCGCATGAACACACCGTCTTCCAGCCGCCAGCGGCTGATCCAGCATTGGGGCGCAGTCCTGTGGCCCAGCTTCATCGCCGCCGGCCTGGCCTGCGTGGTGTTCTTTGCGTTCGTCGATCCACTGCGGCTGCAGGCGATCAGCTTCCCGGGTACGGCCATCAGCCGTGAGCTGGGCTACACCGCAGGGTTCTTCATGTTCTGGGCCGTCACCGCACTTTCCAGCGCGGTGACCGGCTACCTGCTGCGGCCGATGCCGAACGACGAGGACGAGGAGCTGCCGCTGGGATGAGCATCATCGCTTCGCCGCCACCGCGCCCGTGGCATTGGCGCCGCCCCCTGGGCCTTGCGCTGCTGGTCCTGTTCCATGCGCTGCCGTGGCTGCAGTGGGATGGCCGGCAGGCCCTGCTGCTGGACCTCGACGCACGCCGCTTCGACCTGTTCGCGTGGACCCTGTGGCCGGATGACGTCGGCGTGCTGCTGGGCCTGCTGGCGGTGATGGCGGTGGGCCTGGCCCTGCTCACCCATCTGGCCGGTCGCGTGTGGTGCGGACATGCCTGCCCGCAGACGCTGTGGACACGGGCCTTCGACGGGATCGCGCAGGCACTGTCCCGCGCCCTGCCTGCGCAGCTGGCGCGACCGGCCACCCAGCTGGCCTGGCTGCTGCTGTCGCTTTGGACCGGGATCACCTTCGTGGGATTCTTCAGTCCGATCCGCGAACTGGTCGCCGGCGCATTCGATGGCGGCTGGAGCGGCTGGGAGACCTTCTGGGTGCTGTTCTATGCCGCCGCCACCTGGGGCAACGCCGGGTTCCTGCGCGAACAGGTGTGCCGATCGCTCTGTCCATTCGCGCGCATGCAACCGTTGCTGACCGACCCGCACACCCCGCGCATGCTGTATGACCCGCGCCGTGGTGAACCGCGCGGTGCGCGCCCGCCGGCATTGGGGGGCGTGCTCGGCCGCGGTCGTGGGCTGCTCGACCCGACCACCGCGCATGACTACGTTTTCCGTGCCGCACATCCACTGCTGGCCGGACCGATGCCGACCTTCAGTGCAGATCGCCTGGGCGACTGCATCGATTGCATGGCCTGCGTAAGCGCCTGCCCGATGCAGCTGGACATCCGCCATGGCCCACAGGCCGACTGCCTGGCCTGTGGCGCCTGTCTGCAAGCGTGCACCCGGCAACAGCAGCAGGCGGGCTTCGGGCCCGGCCTGATCAGCTATTGCAGCCCGCAGGTGATGGCCGGCCAGCCACGTCGGTGGTGGCGCCCCCGCACCACCGCCTTGGCATCGATGCTGCTGGCCCTGCTGGCCTGTGGCGCCTGGCGCCTGCTCTGAGTCAGCCCGGGTCGCCCGGGCGCGGCGGTACCAGCTGGGCACGACGGACGATGCCCAGTTGCTCGATGATCAGCGCCATTTCGTTGGTGACATCGGTCCGCCCGGTCCCCTGCGGAACCAGACGGTCAAGCACCTGCTGGTAGGTATCCCAGAACGCCGGACCGCATCCGTGTTTGTGATAACTGGCTTCCAGTTCGCGGCGTACCCGTTCAGCCAAGCCATGCATGCCGTATTCCATACGACCTCCGTTGGACTTGTTCTGCATCGTTGACGGTCGACCGATTCACTTGCGAGCTACTGAAAGACTCCCGGCCTTCACAACCGGTTGATGCCAATTAGTCATAGATTTCACGACACGTCAATTACAAGACGCGACTTTCGCGATTGAAATTATTAATCGTTCATGAAGGACGGTCACGAAGGAGATCGGGAATCTCCGTGCCGATGTCGACACCGCCCGCCAGCGAAGCCGGGTACCCATCACAGATCAGGCCGTCGCTGCGAGCGTGGCGATCGATTCTGCCTATCTTGCTAAGCATGCTTAGCACATTGATCTTAGCGGTCTGTCTGCGACAGGCCTAGACGCATCTCATGCCGTTTCATCGCTTGGCCCCTGATCCATCGGGAACAACGCAGGGTAACGCTGTTGCAGGATGTAGCGCCTCAGCGGCGGGATGGGAAAGCCTCTGGGCCATTGCGAGACAGCGGATCTGCTGATTCCAAAGAGCTTGGCGAGCTCTGCGTCGGTGGAAAAGCCCAGCCGCATGCGGACCTGCCGCTTGCTCCAGAATTCGTCCATTTTCGATCCCTTTCATCATCAAACTTATTCTTGCGCCAAGGCCTCTTTCGATTCCACGCGTTAAGCTGGCTTGCATAGATGAATACTCTTGGACAACGACTCGCGGTCGCCATGAAGGACGCCGGGCATGCACGCCCGGCCGACCTGGCGCGTGCCGCCGAAACGACGACGGCAACGGTCAGCAACTGGCTCAACGACCACGTCAAAGCCAACCACGTGAAAGCCGAACAGCTGTTCCGCATCGCCGATGCGGTGAAGCTGGACCCGCGCGAGCTGCTGTTCGGCCCGCTGGGACGGGGCGTCGGCGAACGCGGCACGGCCTACATGCACATGCCCAGCGAAGCCCATCTGGATGTCTGGCAAGCGGCCTATGAGCTGGTCGCCCACATCCTTGCCGAGCGAGGCCTGGAAGTCGGCTACCGCCGCGAGGCCACGCTGGGGCTGATGGCCCATGACCTGCTGATGGAGGGCGTCAGCCGCGGCAAGGTCGCACGCGTGGTGATGACGGCCCTGCCCTGACCCATCGCGGGCTGGTAGCATGGCCGTCGATGGGGATGGGGCTCCCCCGATAACCGCCTGAGATGGCTGATGGCTCCTGCTGCGACGAACCCGGCGTTCGTCGATGGCAGGTATTGCCCGCCATTGCGTACGCCGTCGAACCTGCGAACACGCACGCGAGGCAAGCAATGCAGACATTGAACAACTATGTGCTGGTATTCCTGGGCGGCGGTGTCGGCGCCTGCCTGCGCCACGCCTGCAACCTGATCGGCACCCGCGTCGCCGTCGGCAGTTCGTGGCCCTGGTCGACCTTTCTGGTCAACATCAGCGGCGCCTTGCTGATGGGTGTAGTGGTGGAGGCATTTGCCCTGCGCAACGGCGCCTCGCCACAACTGCGCCTGCTGCTGGCCACCGGCATTCTTGGCGGCTACACCACCTTCTCCACCTTCTCGCTGGAAACCGGCCTGCTGCTGCAGCGGGGCCAGCATGGGCTGGCCGCTCTCTACGCGGGGGGCTCGGTCGCCCTTGGCCTGGCCGGGCTGTTCGCCGGCATGAAGCTGGCCCGGCTCGCGCTGGGGTGACACTCAGCTCGCGGCAACGCGCGCCTGCCCGCGCCACTGCCGTGGCGATTGCCCGGTGTGCGCCTTGAACGCGCGCGACAACGCCGCCTCGCTGCCATAGCCGACCTCGTCGGCGATCCGTTTCAACGGTCGCCCCTGGCGCAGCGCCTGCTGCGCCAGGCCTACCCGCCACCCCTGCAGGTAATGCCCGGGGGTGGTTCCCATGGCCTCGCGGAAACTGGCGGCGAACACGCTGCGCGACATGCCAGCAACGTCGGCCAGATCTTCCAGTGTCCACGCCTGCGCCGGTGCCTCATGCATCGCCACCAGCGCCAACCGCAGCCGCGGATGGCCAAGCCCGGCGAACAGGCCGCCGCGCATCTCGCCGCCCTCCATCAACTGCCGCAGCACCTGGATCATCACCACCTCGAACAGGCGGTTGACCATCACCGTGCGACCGCAGCGCTGCTCGAATGCCTCTTCGAACAGCAGCTCCAGCGCGGCATGGCCACCGTACAGTTCGGCCAACGGCAGGCAGATGAAGTCGGGCAGCGCCGCACTGATCGGGTTGAGCCTGCCGCCCTCGAAGTGGAGGTTGGCACAGGCCATGTCGGCGCCGAGCTGGGGATCGGTGTGGAAGCGATGCGGCAGCGGGCGCGGATACAGCAGCAGGCTGGGAACGTCGACCTGCATCGTCTGCGCCCCATGACTGACCTGCAACGGACCGCGCCGCACCAGATGCAACTGGCCGGCCTCGCCCTCTCCTTCGAGGCTGTTGATGCCACACAGCGCGCCGGCATGGAACACCGAGGCGGTGACCGCGAAGCGTTCGAGCAGGATGGCGAGACGATCGGCCATGGCGGGACTCCAGGTCAAACGAAGGGAGGCAGATACGCCAGATCGTATCGGATTCAAGACCTACCGGCACGGCGGCCCAAGCCGGAACAAGGGCTCATCCTCCGGGATGGTGGATCACGTCGAATCCTTCTTCCTCGGCAGGATCAACGAAATGGCGGGTAATCCGCTCGAACTCGGCCTCCGTGGCCTGGAATGGATGCGCGCCAGCAGCATTGCGCGCGTGCAGCCTCGCCTTGCAGACCTCATCAGGGACGTCCAGGAAGTGCAGCCGATGCGCCGCGCCGGCGCGAACGAATATCTGCCGTGCCCATGCGCGGCTGGCGGGGGTATTGGAGGGAAAGTCGAGCACTACCGACACCCCCGCCTGCAGCAGGCAGCAGACGTGGTCGGCAAGAATGCCGCGCAACGCCGCCGCGTTCCGCAGGTAGTCGGCCACGGACGTGATCTGGCCGGGATAGAGTGCCGCCAGCCAGGTGTCTTCGCAGATCAGTGCAGTCCGCGGCTGCATCGACAACTGCCGGGACAGCGTGGATTTGCCTGCTCCGATCTTGCCGCATACCAGGTGCAGGGTGGCCGGGCAATCGTGTGTACTGGTGGGAAGTAGCTGCATGTGCCATCTCCGAGGGCGAAGGAACGTCGATCGCCCGGGAACGGTGGCAGCCCGCCCTCCCGGACGGGTTGCATGGCTGGAACAGCCGCGCGCTAACCCGCCTTCCCGTGGGGAATTCGGATAATCGCCGGAATGCGCTGGGTCACCATTCCCCGAGACTAGCGTCAGATCAGGCGCCTGGGCAAGCCACTGATGCGGTGCAGCGCGCCCCTTGCACTATCCAGCCCTATCCTCGCCACACGCCCTGCAAGGAAGGTCACGATGCGTCCACGTTTTCGACTCGCCCTGGCCGTGGCCCTGCTGCTGCCACACACCTCGCTGTCCGCCGTACCCACAGCCCCACCGCACACCTCCAGCGGCGAACTGCAGGGCGCACGCTGGCGCCTGGATGTGCCCGCCGGCTGGAACGGTGAACTGGTGATGCTGGCGCATGGCTACGAGCCGGTTGGCGCGCCGTGGCAATCGCCGATACTGGCCAACGACAGCACCGCCGGCCTGCTTGCAGCCGGCTACGCCGTTGCGCAGAGCGCCTATGCCAGCCAGGGCTGGGCCGTGGCCGATGCAATCGACGACATGGAACGCCTGCGCGTGCACGCCCTGTCCGAATTGAAGGACGTGCGTCGCACCTGGATACTCGGTTTCTCGATGGGCGGTGCGGTGGCCATCGCCACTCTCGAACGCCTACCGCAGCGCTACAGCGGTGGCGTATCGCTGTGCGGCGCCAACCTGCCCGGCGAACAATTGGCCAGCGACCTGCTGACTACATTGGTGGCGTTCGATTATTTCTTCCCCGAGGCCGAAGGGCTGCCCCGCCAGGGCTTGGCATCGGCGGACGCTGCAGCACTGCCACAGATGGCGCTCTATCAAGGCATCGCTGCCGCGCTTCAGACCCGGCCCGCCGTGGCCGCGCAACTGGCGACACGGCTGCAGGTAAGTGTGGAGGCATTGCCGGGCACGATCAGCCTGCACGCGATGATCCTGCACGAACTGGCCACGCGCGCTGGCGGCATGCCGGTCGGCAACCTGACGACGGTCTATCGTGGATTCGGTGACGACAAGGCGTTCAACGCGGGCGTGCAGCGGCTGGCACCTGTTGCGCCGGCACAGCGATATGTGCGCGAAAAGCTGGCGTTGACCGGCACAGTCAAGCGACCGCTGGTGATCCAGTTCAACAACGATGACCCGAGCATCGTGCCGCGCATGCAGACGGTGTACCCGCACCTGGCCAAACGCGCAGGCGCAACGCCATTACCGCGGGTGCTGCCGCCGGTTGGCGAAGGCCATTGTGGCTTTACCGATTCACAGGTAGTCGAGGCGCTCAAGGCAGCAGCGGTTGCCCGCTGAATGCCCAACCGGATCAGTGACCCAGCGTACCCATGGTGAAGGTATAGCCGGAGCGCATGAGGAAGTCGCGCATGCGCAGCTCTGCGCGGCGGGGCGACGGAAGATCCGGCGGACCGTACAGCGCATAGACCACGCCTGCGCCCTCGATGCGCTCGCGGCGCACGTCGCAATGACGGCTCTCCGAGGCGAGGACCCAGCCGTCCTTCAGTTGATCGGGGCCGATGGACTGCCCGTTCTTCAGCCGGAATGTAAGCCAGCGCACATCTGCGGTGGATCTGCTCATTGCCCGCCAGCTGCATCATGCATGCAGCCCCTCATGTCCTTGCCTGCCATTGCTGCTCCCGAAGACCAGAACTCGACCATACCCCGTCGCCATGTCGTGGCCGGCTGAGACTGACAGGGGCGCGTGGCGGGTCTCAGGCGCCCACGTCGAACAAGCTGCGGAACGCCGCCTGCCCGGCTGGCGTGATCCGCAGTTCGCGCCGCCCCTCGAGGCGGTGCAGCCAGCGGTTCAGCAGGAAACTCTGCAGCATGGCTTCGCCGACCATGCCGGCCATGTGCGGACGACGCTCGGTACAGTCCAGGCAGCCGCGGCAGTAGCGCTCGGGCCTCACCCGCGGTGATCGCGCGATCAGCTCTGCCAGCGGCTCGCCCACGGCGCGCAGGACGTCGGCGCCATGAGCCGTCAGCTGCCAGTGGTCTGCTGATGCGGTGATCGCCCCGGTACCCAGCAGATGGTCAGAGATGGCGACGGCGTATTCACCAGCCAGGTGCTGATAGCAGCTGCGTGCCCGACGGAAGCCGGCATCGACCCGGACGATTCGCGGAGAGAGCGGTGGCAGTTGATCGCTGAAACGCAGGATGCCTTCCAGCATGTCGGCGACTTCGGTCGAGGCCAGACGGTGATAACGGTGACGTCCCTGCACAGCTACGGCCAGGATGCCGCCATCGAGCAACCGCCGTAGATGACTGCTTGCCGTCTGTGGCGAGATGCCGGCCACGCCAGCCAGCTCGGATGCCGTGTGTGCGCGGCCATCCATCAACGTCGACAGCATGGCCGCGCGTGCGTGGTCACCGACCAAGGTGCCGACATTGATGAAAGAGCGGGAGGTCTGGACCATGACCACAGTGTGGCATGCCGCCTGCTACTCATTGTTCGACCTGGATCGAAGCGTCCGCGCGCTTGCACAGGGCACAGTAATCGCCCGCAACCCACAACTTCCAGCATGCGAGCAGAACACATCCAACGCCGCTGTATCACCCCCTCCGTGCTCTATCCGGGAACGCCGGTGGTGCTGATGACCACGCTGAATGAAGACGGCAGTGCGAACATCAGCCCGCTTTCTTCATTCTGGGCGTTGGGCGACCGCGTGGTGCTCGGCATCGGCGAACAGGGCCAGGGTTGCAGCAATCTTCTGGCACGCGGCGAATGCGTGCTGAACTTCGCAGATGCCACGCAGGCGGCGCAGGTTGAAGCCATTGCCCGCGCCACCGCGCGCACTCCCGTGCCGGATTCGAAGCGTGATATGGGCTACGTGCATGTGCGTGACAAGTTCGCACTGGGCGGCTTCAGCCGCGTCGACTCGGTGCTGGTGGCACCGCCGGCGATCGCCGAATGCCCGCTGCAGGTGGAGGTGGTACTGCTTGCCTCGCATCGACCCAGCGGAACGCAGGATCAGGGCTTCATGATCGTCGAGGGACGGATCTGCCGGGTGCATGCACACGAGGCGATCACCATTGCAGGTACCCAGCACATCGACGTGCAGCGCTGGGCACCGCTGATCTACCTGTTCCGCCACTATGTGGGCACGACGACGCCGGTGTCGCGCAATTTCCGTGCTGACGACCCGGCGCCAGCGGCGGCTTGAATGTCTGGCCGCAGACTGCCAGCGCTCGCTGCAGGAAGCGCTTGGCTCAACCGCGGAATCGACGCAGTTCCAGCGCCGCGAGGGTGTACCAGCCGAACGCCGGCAGCAGCGCAAGGCGCTGGGTGAGGCCGCGATAGGGCTCCGGGTCGAAGCCGGACATCATCAGCCACAGGTAGGCCATCCCCAGCAGCGAGCTGGCGCGCGCGAACCATGCCATCCGCGTTGACGCCTGCGGGCCCAGCTCTGCCAGGAACAGCAGCGGGGTGAGGATCGAGAAGATGCCGATGGCATGGAGGCCATGCATCGGGCTGCCGATGGTGAAGAGGCCGTTGCTGAGCATGGCCGCCCCGAACAGCGTGGAGGTGAGCGCAGTGAGCGCGAAACGTCGACTCTGCGCCAGCAACGCGAGGCTGAAGAGGAGGATGGCCGAGCCACTGACCATCGGGCCGACCTGCACCGCCTTGGCTGGCAGCCCCGGCATCAGGCCCATCTCGCTGAGGTGCTGCGAGACCGGGTGGTAGCCGGGCACGGTGAATGCAAAAGCGATCAGCGCCAGCATTGCGCCGAGGGGAACATACACGGCCTGCTGGATCGCCAGGTTTCGCACTGCGGTCACCACTGCTGAAGAGGAGTGCGGCGACGTTAGCAGCCGGCCCCGCCGGGTCGCATGTGCATTTTGGTACAGCGCGTCGGTGCCGGATTGTGCGCAAAGAAAAAGCCCTGACCGTAGTCAGGGCTTTTCAATTGGAGGCCTCAAGCGGAATCGAACCGCTGTAAACGGATTTGCAATCCGCATCTATCCTTTATTAATCAAATACATAGCAATTCCCGCCACCCTGCCTGCCCACCACTCTGGCTAGCGGTAGTAGATAAATGACGGGGCTCAGGCTAAGTTGCGAGCACCAGCCGGACTTCGTGCCGGAAAGACAAGGACAGTTCGATCCGAAGGGGGGATCTAAATGGCCGACTACATTCGGACCAACATTCTTTGCCAAGCATACGTCCATGCGGAGGTGGACGAGAACTACGCATCCGCCGTTGCAGCCATTCGCGAGAACGCACTGCCACTGATCGCCACTCGAGCCAAGTTCTTCCTCTACGAAGACGCTAAGCTAGAGTTCGATTCGGAACCTGGTTCAGTTAAGTCACGAATCACGGTGCTCGGCACAATCTTGGTCGCCCTTCAAGGGGTATGCAACTACAAGGACTTTCGGGAAGGCATCTCGCTTCTCTACGATGACGTCCGGCGTGTTGCTGAAGTGGCATCGACAGAGACGCTTTTCGCGCTAAGGGCTCGCGGTCAAGAAATAAAGAGAATCGAGATAAGGACTGGCATTGTTGGCCAACTTCACCGAGTTCTCAGATCTATCGATGCAGCAGAAGCTGATTCGCTTGACAAAGGGGTGAAGGGCAAAGCTGAGGACCTCGAGAAGATCAGGGCTGAGGTCCTGGCAATTATCGATAGCATCAAGAGCGCGGAAGACGTGGAGCTTGTTGCAGATGAGCTGTATGTGCTGATTGAGAAGATTCCAGAACACCCGACTCCAGGTCGGAGGGACCCGAAGGGCCTCGATTTCATTACGCTCTACCAAGACAACCGGAAAAGACTGCTTAGCTCCATAGCCTCGGCGAAGTCGACCAGAATGAAGGCGCTGGGTAAGAACGCGTAGAGCTATGCCTGCAGCTAAGCCCAAAATGACTTCTCAGACTGAGCCCCGAGCAGAGACGCAGCGCATCACACGCACAGTGGCCACCGCTGGGAGCGCGGTGGCGATGGCTGCCAGTGCTGTAAGTATCCTGACAGCATTTGGATACATTTTATCCTACCGATACCTAAGGGCTTTCTACCGCACCCTTGGAGCGGAGTGGGCTATTGATTTGTATCCACCCACCCAAATCATCCAGATCTCGGCACCACTGGCCATAGGAATTATCGGCTTATGTTTCACTGTGTGGACCGTGTATCCCCAAGTCAAGGACACGAAGGTTAGTTTTTTTGAAGTATGCGTTGCCAGCAGCATTGCGGCCGTAGCGTTTTGTACTCACTTGGCTGTGAATCGTTACCTGTCGGGATACACCTCCCACATCTGGATCGTGGCCGCTATAGCACTAGGAGTGGCCGTGCTCATGCTCACTACCAAAGTGCTAAGACATGTATTTGAAAGCGATAACAGGGTAACAACAGCCATGTATTTGCTGCTGCTTGCAGCATATGGAATATTCAGCTCTGCCGACTTCCTAGGAACGCGAAATGCACAGCGCGCAGGGAATGAAGACAGCAGTAGTCAGAGAGAAGTTCGCCTAGCCTCAGACAGCAGCGGAGCGAGCTATCGACTGGTGGCGATAGTTCCTTATGAAAGAGCACTTCTGCGCTCAGAACGAAATCGACATATCGAGTATCGAGTGCTTCCTTTGAACGAGCTAATCATCAAAGGGAGCCAAAGAAATTAAAAGCCTGCCTGCCTCTGGACGTGAATCAAATATTTGCTTTGACTTCATTTCTGGCGCAGGAACCTGCGGGCCATTACAGCCCAAGGGCGTGATGGCAAGTTTTCTGGAGGCTCTGCGCTCAGACCGTTCGGCCCATCTGGTAGCGCCCCGCCCTCATCCAAGCCTTGAGGGGGTCCCTCGCCCTGGGCTTGGTCTCCTTCGGCGGCTTGCGCGGCTCCAACGCCTCCTTGGCTCGCACCAATGCCGCATTGCTCGCTTCAGCCAAACGCCGGGCCTGCTGCAGCTGCTCAGGTGTCGGGGGCAGACCTGGCATCGGCGGCGGCAGTTCGGTGGGCGTACTGTCCACCAGCCGGGCTACCGCCTCCCGCAGCCTCAGCTCGGGGTACAGCCTGGCCGCGCACCAGCGTTCGGCGTAGCGCCTGCCCTGCTTGATGCTGGCCGCCCGCACGTTCTTGGTCTCCCACATCTTCCGGGCATCAAGATGCACCCGAACGCCGTCCTTTGCTGGCGTTACGTGGGCGATCTGTCGGCCGCTCCACCACAGCATCCAGCCCTCCCCCATCTGGACCCAGCCAGAGGGTGGTGGTGCTGAGCGGAATCCTTGGTAGCCGTGCGAGGGAAGCATGGCCGGGAGCATACGGCCAGGCGTCGCAGATCCTGCGAACGCGGTAGCGACCTGGCTGAATCGTTCGGGAAAAATGCCGGCGCGGCGCTGCTCAGGCGCCTCCGGGTTGAGCGGCCTGTGGCCCCGGATCCGGCGAGACCAGCATCGCCGCGCCACGCGGCCAACGCCATCAGGGAACCGCGCGACGCTCGCTCGGGTTTCGCCTATGCCGCCAGCCGATGCTCGTAGAACGGGTGCCGCTTGTCGTCAAAGATCCGGTACAGCGCGGCCAGGTCGGTGGAATCGGGGTTCAGCCAGGCGTCGACGTGCTCGGGCTTGATGTTGATGATGGTCCGGTCGTGGCCGGCGGCGGCCACCTCCGGTTCCGGATCATCCGTGATGGCTGCGAACGACAGCAGATCCGGCTCCTTGCCTGCAGGGTCCACCCAGTGCGACCACAGGCAGGCCACCAGCATTGGCTCGCCCGTGCGCGGGGTGAACTGCACCACCTGGTTCTTGCCGTCCGGCCCCTCCACGTTCTCGTAGAAGGTGTCGACCACCATCAGCCCATGGGTATGGCCGAAGGCGGGCGCCCAGAACCTCTCCAGGCTGTCGCGGCGGGCGTTGTACGTGCCCGGGAAGCGCTGATCGTAGTTGGCCGGCTTCCCGGCCAGCCGGCACTGATAGCGCATCGGTTTGATCGTCAGCTTGCCGCCCTCGGAGACGATCACCGGGGCGTAGACACCGGGGAAGATCCGGCTGTCCCGGTCCTTGCCTTCGGACCGCTTCAGGTCGCCCAGCTTGCCCATGGCCCGCTCGATCTTGTTGCCGGCGATGCGAACGTCTTCCCGGGCCTTCTTCGTTTCCTTTGCCTGCAGCGATCGCTCCGCATCGGCCAGGCGCTTCCGGTTGGCGAAAAGCTCCTTCTCAAGGATCGCGGCCTCGGCCTGGTTCCATTGCTGGATCTCCGCCCACACCGCCAACTCTGCCGGGCTGGTGCCGGCGCGGAACGCATCATCCATCGCCTTCGGGGTCTTGGGCCGTTTCTTGCCCGGGTCGTGGGCATAGAGCGCAGCGAACTCCTGCAGCGACACAGTGGCTCCAGTCATGCGGACCAACTTTTGATAGGCAGCTTCGATCTGCGCCGAGTAGCACATTGAAATGCACCCTCCCATAAGCTACAACTTGCGGAATCCTGAACAAGCGGCAAGATGATGAGCCCACTAGAACTCTATCACTATGTGGCCCAGTTGCTCGAAGCCATGCCGGCATATGTGGACGGTGAGCCGGAGGTACGGGAACACCAGAGCTGGCAAGCGAAAGCTCTGGCTGCACTGGAGCTCGATGGGATCGCTTCCATGCGCGATGCCACCGAATTCCGGCATTACATGGAGATGGCACGACGCGGTTTTCGCAGCAAGTCCGGCGACCGGCTAAGGCAATCTCTCAGTAACCTCCTCGCCCGATGTGAACTACGACTTCCACCCGAGCAACGAGGAGCGTTCATTGCAGTGGGCGACAACTTCTCCGCGTTTGCGACTTTGACTGCTGTCATTTCCGAAGCCAAGAAAGATTTGTTCGTGGTTGACCCGTACCTCAGTCATGAGGCAATCAACCGATTCATAGTTGCAGCACCTCAAGGGATTGCTATTCGTCTCTTGAGAGACGGCGAAGGTCGACAGCAGCCGCACACTCCAGCGCTTGTGGCCGCCATGGATGCCTGGAACACGCAGTACGCCGACCGCCCACTCGAAATCAGGTCGGCGCCGGCCCGCAGCCTCCACGACCGAGCCATATTCATTGACCGAGCGTCAGCGTTCACGGTGTCTCAATCGCTAAAGGACATCGCGGCAAGATCCCCGGCGCTCGTTCATCGAGTCGCCCCAGAACTCGTAGGCGAGAAGACCGCCGCCTACGAGGACATCTGGAACAATTCTCTCCGGATTCAGTAGCGCTCTAGATCAGTGAAGCCTGACTGTCGTCCCAGCTCTTGATGATCAGCTCCCCGAATTTCTTGCCCCGCCCCTGTCCCCCACCGATGGTGTAGTCGAGCTGCAGCGGGACCAGGTCGAAATCGGCGAACACTTCACGGATTTGCGGGTGGTCGTTGATCGATACCAAGAACTTGCCCGCTGCGCCGCGCATGAGCGCGGCCATCGCTTCGTACTCGGAGAACGGGAAATCGACACCGTAACCCTCCGTTTCCCAGTACGGCGGGTCAAGGTAGAACAGCGTGCCGGGACGGTCATAGCGTCGGACGCACTCCTGCCACGGCAGGCACTCGATGATGGTGTTCGCCAGGCGCAGGTGGACGGCGCTCAATTCTTCCTCGATGCGTAGCAGGTTCAACCTTGGACCGCCCGTCGTCACGACTCCGAACGTCTGGCCCTGCACCTTTCCACCGAAGGCCAGCTTCTGCAGGTAGTAGAACCGGGCTGCCCTCTGGATATCCGTCAGGGTCTCCGGTCGCTCCATCTGCGCCCATTCGAACATCTGGCGAGACACCAGCGACCAGCGGAACATGCGCACGAACTCATCGAGGTGATGCCGCACGCAACGATACAGGGACACCAGATCGCCGTTGATGTCGTTGAGGACTTCCATTTGCGCCGGGTAGGGCCGCATGAGCAGTGAGGCGGCGCCACCAGCAAATGCCTCGACGTAGCAGTCGTGTATGGGGAAGTGGGGATAGAGGTGCTTCAGCAGCCGGCGCTTGCCGCCGGGCCAGGAGATCATTGGCTTGGTCATAGTTTCTCAGCATTTGCGATAGGGGAGACCGACAATCCACGCGCTCTCGCGAGGGCGACAGGGACGCGGCCAATGCCAGGTGCTGAGACCACCTGTGTTGCGGCGCTGTTCGGGTGCTTGGCGGCATCCGGGCAGCGCCCTGTTTTGCGCTACACGGACAGTTCAATCAGCGGCAGGTTCGGAGCGCCTTCCACCAGGCGGCCGCCTCGCACCCACACGTTGTAAGGAATGGCCAGCTGCAGTTGGCCGAACGCACGCATCTGTGCGCCGTCGTAGGTCGTCAAGCTGCTTGTGCCGTCAGAGTTGTGCGCGGTGACGGTGGCCAGCAGCCTTGGGCTGCCACCGACCAGGTCGCCAAATTGATCCCACAGGTCAGTCCGCATCGGTGTAGTGCCTCTCAAGTGTGGCGGTTTGCTCGATCACGACGGCCTGCTGCTCAACCGTCACCTCGATGCGCAGCGACTCGCACTGGCCGTGCCACGTACCGTCCCAGCTCGTGACCTCGACCAGATCCAAGGGCATGATCACCCCCACCTCGCCTGGTTTCAGCGGCTTGGCGAAAAGCGGAACGGTCAGATCAACGGCCGCCTGCTCACCGCGATCAGAGAGGATGTTCCGGCCCCGCTCGGCGCCGGCAGCGGCGACGCTGATCAGTGGGCTGCTGACTTGCGGCGCAAACAGTTGGCCGGCCTCCCCTTCCCGCCGCACCTTGCAGGTCACACCCTTTCCGGCCAGCTCTCCCGTGACCACCACCGCGTCATAGAGCGGAGCGCTGCGCATCTGCAGGCTCTCTGTCAGCACGATGTCCTCCTGCAGCACGTGGTCGGGTGCGGTCTCCCTCCAGTCCCATGGACTGGCCGGATAAGCCGGCCGCACAGTGAGTGCGAGGTCAGCCGGATGCGACTGCACCACCGCACCGCTCGCCTCGGCGAGCGCGCTGATCGCATCCAGAGGCGTGCTAGCGTCGTAGAACCAGGCACCAGCAGGGACGTTCCAGTCCACGGTTTGGTAGTGGCTGACGAAGCCGGTATCGGCCAGCTCCTCGGCCACCAGCTGCGCCATGCTGCGATCTTCGCTTGTGGCCTTGACCCGCGCAGGGGCGTAGGGGGCAGCCAGCAGCGCAGTGCGTGAGCGTCCGCTCAGCCGCACACCGCCACCAGCGAACTCCCGCTGTTTCTGGAAGGTCTCGACAATACCGGTCCAGACATTGCCGTTGAGCGACACCTCAAATTGTCGCGGGCCAGCGGCGGTGGGTTTCAGCAGCGACAGTTGGCCAGGATCGGCCAGCTCGAAATCGAAAGTCCAACCCCACGACCCTCGGCTTGCAGCAAGCGATATTCGCGTCACTTCGATGGGGGTGCGATCAGGGAGACGCACGAAGGAAACCGTGTTGATCACGACATAGGTCCTGCGCTGAGGGCGCACCGCGTAGCACGCGACGACGCCAAGATTTAGGGGAACCACACCGAAGCCACCAACGACAGGACAGCCGAGGTTTAGCCCGACTGCATTGCCCGCTGGCCAGCCAGGCTCGGGCTCAGGGTCAGGAGGAACAGGCGGCCGCACGATCCAAGGGAGCTTCGCCGCGCTCCCCCACGGAAGGCGCCAATCCCTGGGCAACAGATCAGCCGGGGTCCACGGTGCCAGCCACTGGTTCCGCTCAGATTGACTAGAGCGCCACCGCACCCTGACCGAGATGTTCACTACTTCCTGAGCAGACCAATTGAGGCCACCATCGACACCAATCGCCTTTGACTGAGCCCACCGTGCGCGCAGCGACGCATCCCGTCTATCCATCGACCGCCACGGGAGCGAATGCGAACGCCGAACGCTGGCCTGCACGCCCCTCCAACGCAGCCTGCCGCTGTGCTGAAGCAACGGTGACAGGCCCCACCCGATGGAAGCACCCGGACCGGCCTGACGCTCTGCGCGCGCCCAGCTCGCCCACACCTCCATCGACGCCGCACCAGCCCTACCCCAGCCGACCACCGCCATGGCTGTCTGTGATCGCCCGGCAGACCATGCGAGGGAGGCGTCAACGCGCAGGTACGAAGGCTCCGGTCCCGGCGGATCTACCGACCACCAGTCAACGCCAAGGTTGAGGCTCACCACGGCGCCGCCCGCAGTGGCCGCCGGTCCGAGGTTCAGCACGGTACTGTTGCCCAGTTGGTTCATGGGCTACTCACGCACGGCTGGGGCAATCCAATCCTGAATCGCCGCGTTCTGCAGTCCGCGATCATCAAAACCGATCACGGTGAAGCGAATGGCAGGGTTGAGCCGATCAACTCTCCAGGTCCCATCGTCCTTGCTCATTGTTGAGGCAACGCAGAGTCCGCTACCGCGCTCCAGCACCATGACGCGACCTCGCGCCGGCTGATTCAGGATGCGGAATCGCCCATCCGGCTCGGACGGATCATTTGTCTTCGGAGCTTCACCGGCCAAGTAGCCGGGCCCGGCCCAGTACTGGCCCGATGAACTGTAGGCTCCATAGCGCGCGGCGGTCTGCTGTGCAGTCCAGGTCACCACCGACCATCTGAAGCCAAAGCGAGCTGCAGTGATCGCCACGACTACCCCCAGGAGTTGGTGATGTCGATAAGGATCTGTCCGGTCCACGTATCGGAAAATCCAGCGATGTTGTCAGCAGTCACATTCTTGGCAAGCAGTCTCGTGCCAACCGGCAGGCCATCAACATCTGAAACGATCGTCTGCTCGGGGAAGGGCCGCCGATGTATTGGCGCATACACGCCAGGAAGGTAACCGCGAGGCGTGAACGGAGCCTCCAGTAGATCAATGCTTCCATACAGCAATCCGCCATTGCCGACATACGGATAGTTGGGGAACCCAGGCTGGTTGCCCACGGCAAAATTGGCAGTAACCGCTGGCGCAGACAGAAACAATCGCACAGAGCCGACAGCCCCCGAGTGCGAGCGCCCGACAAACGCGGCGGTGATGCTATCCGTGCCTGCACTGCCGCTCCAAGGCTGAACCTTGAATCCGTACCCGATGTTGTTGCTGCCCTCGGTGTCATTTCCCTTGTAAGAGACCACAAAGCTATGTCGGTCGCCGGGGCGAATCGAGTTCATATCTCCGGCATAGTGCCCGTGAGTTCCCTGGGTGCCTTGGGATGCGAATGTGCCGGACGTATCGATGAACAAGTAGAAGAAGCGCTCATTGCCCACGGCGACCCAGTGTCGTGCAGCACCGCTGGCCACGTTTGACTTCTCCCACGTGGAGCCAATCGCCTTCAGCGCATCGGACGGGGTCGCATCCGATCCCGAATTGAGATCGCTCATGCTGGAGTAGGCGCGCAGCAGTGCCGACCGTGCGGCAGTATCGTCAACCCGTAGGAAGTAGCCGGTGCCGGACACGGGCGAGTTGCGATATGCCCGAACGTTCACGCCCCCGAACTCCTTGGTCCAGCCAAGACCATTCACTCTGCCCGCTCCGACGCCGTACCCATCCACGAGCAGCGCATCCAGCAGCGCGATCAGGGCCCCCGGCGCGCCAGACAGCAGTGGCGCGCCCGGATCAGTGCTTCGATAAACCGTTGGAACGAGACTCATGCTTGAACTCCTGCGACGTTGCCGATGACTTGGAAGCGAGTCGAATCAACGACTCCTTCCGGTGTGCCTGGGAGGGTGGTGCGTACCATCCAGATCGGGGCAAGGCCACCGACCGTGTTGAAACGCACCACGTTGTTGGTGGACCATCCGGAACCCCAGCCGGCACGCGGAATGGTGAAGTAGGGCCGGCCTGTACGCGGATTGACCGGCGCACAGTCCGAGGTCGTGGCGCCGCTGGTAATGGTTCCGACCGTTTCGCCCATCACCTCAAAGGTCGTTGAGCTAGTGAAGCGAATAGCCCAGCGCTCGGTGATTGCGTCGGCGTTGGCGACCACCAACGGATAGTCGGTATCGTTGAAGGTGCCTGGCGCGGCGCTACCAATGAGGACATCGCTCCATACACCAGTCCATGCAGCCTGGTCGAAAAGGTTAACGCTGCGCGCTTGCAGATCGAGGGAGCCGTTCGCCTCGCCCAGACGCAGCGCAGCACTGATCATTGCCTCGCCCGCAGGATAGTCATGCGTGAGGGCGGTGTTGATCTCAATCTCGCCCGTGATCTGAGGCTGCACCACCAATCGGCGATCCTCGACCCGTTCACTGATGACAATCGGCATGGTGTACGCCGCCAGGTTCAATGGATCACTGAACGTCAGACGACCCAGCGCGAGATCCACGGCGTACCACGCGCTATCGACCGCCGCCCCCTTGGAATCCCTGACTTCGATTCCAGCGATACGAGTGCGCCCGAAAGGAACGACCTGCCCGGCCTGAGGGGCCGCGATGCTGTGCTTGGCGGTGTGGTGAATGAGCACGGTCTGTCCCGGCTTGAACGCCGGCACTCGCCCATCGCTGGGGAGGCGAACCGACGAGAGCCCGATAACCACCTCGGAAAGAGGAATGGAGCGGTAGACGACCGCCCCCATGTAGATCGACCCCGGAAGGACCAATGTCGGCCGCCACACCTGGTCCCCTTCCACCAGGGCGGGATCAAACCACGGCTGGCCCTCGTTGCCCGCGACCGGTACGAGCTGGCCAAACTGCACCTTCGCCACGCCGCTTTCCCAATCGACGCTCCCACGGATCTCTGCGCTGGCGATATCACCGTTGATGTCCGCCGTCGCCGTCAGCAGCTCGCCATCAAGGCGGTTCGCCCGCAACGTGAACATGCCAGGCCGCAGCGGCGATCCAGGCGCCCGGAAGAACGAGAATGCGACGCCGGGATCGGCGATCCTGGTCAACAGGGAAAGCACCTGGACAGCATTAGTACCGCCGGGCAGCCACTGGGCCAGATTGACCACCCCTGAGGTGTAGTCGACCGTGCCAGCGTAGACACCCGCGCCGGTCTGCGGATCAACACTGTGGTACAAGCCACCGCTGCGATCGATGTACGTTCTGCCCCGGAAGCTGAAACGGATGCTCCCCGGAACAATGCTGTCGCTGATGGTCGGCGTCAGCTGCAACTGCATTGCGGGCAGGGGCAAGGACTCCTGGGCCTGCTCAGAGGAATCACCCGCAAGCATCCAGGCTGTGGAGATGATGGTGCCGGCGGAGAATTGCGCCAGCACATCCAGACGCTCATAGCCCACAACCTTGAGCCTGCCGGATCGAAGCTCATACTTCGGGTAGGACACCTGGTGGACTGTGAACTTGCCGGCCTGCAACGTCACCGCGCCCGTGCTGTAGTTCACCGAACCGAGCACAGCGCTTGCCGCCGTGTCGCCCACCGACACGGCCACGACGTTGCCTTTGCCATCGTCCTTGGCGATCACACGCATCGGCTGCGGCGCTGACGCCAGGTCATCGCGGTCGCGCAGAACGCTGATCACCCAGTCGAGAAGTACCGAGCCGGCGCGCACTGGCCCCTGCGGGAGGAGGAACGAGACGATGCCAGACCCATCCGGTACCGGCTGAGGTGCCGAGTGGAGCGCTTGGCCCGAGTCGTAGGTAATTGCCAGGTTGCTGTCTGCATCTGGAAGCGAACCAGGTCGCAGCGACACCTCGCCCGTCGCATAGGAGATCGAGCCGCGTACCTGGCCGCCGATCAGCAATCCGCCGGCTCCGTTGTCAGTGACCGCGACGTTACCGCCGCCGATACGCAGCGTCATGCTGACGCTACCAGGTACGGCTGCCCCCTCACCCAGAACGAACTGCAGCGACGGGGCCTGAATAGCAGCATCCCCGGAGCGTGCCTCCGCAATGATAGGCGTCCCCCACGCAGCAATGATGCTGCTCTTGAGATCTGGCAGCGCCCCTGCGGTAAGGACAATGGAGCCGGTTGTGTAGTTGACCGTGCCGCCGCCCTGCCCCGGCTTTCCAACCAACTGACCTTTGCCGTTGTCGGACAGTCTGATCCAGCGCCCCAAGGCGCGATAGTCAACGATCACCGTCCCAGGCGCCGGCAGCGGTATGGCTTGGATCAACCAAACCATGCCCTGATTGTTCTGGGTCACCGCGATTTCGTCCGTGTAGCCCTGCATCGGGATGGCACCGGCAGGGGTCGCGGTAATGCTGACGCTGGTGCTGGCCGTGCCCGACGAATGAGTGACTGAAACCACACCAGCCTGGTAATCCACAGTTCCGCCCCAGGGCGTCACCGCCGCCGACGTCAGGGTGCCAGTGCCGTCATCGGTCAGCTCCACGCTGCCGGCCATCACCTTCACGCTACCGACAGCCATACCCGTCCCGAGATAGCGAGCAACCGGCGTGCCCGCCTGGAAGCTGGATGCGAAGTTGAGCGCCAAGCTTCCCGCAGCACCAGATGGAACGAAGCTCATGGTCCCCAGACCGGCGAGCACATCACTCACGGGCGTCTCGGCAGTGGAGGTCGGGACGATGGGGACGTAGGGAGTATCAACCTGGACCGACAGGTCGCCAGGCTTACCCGAGGCTGACAGGCGTTTGACGCTGTGGTAGCTGTTGGCATCCACAACGTTCGTCTCGTACACACGCGTTGCAGGTTTGCTGGCAGTGAAGCGAACCACCTCCTGCCCGTAGAAGTTGCGGAGAAGCGCGTTCACCAGCTCGATCACCAGCACGTCACGCTCAAATGCACCCTGATCGTCGGTGAAGGTGCGCTTGGTGCGAGAGAGAACCGACTTCACACGCACATACTGCTCAGCCTCATCATGCCCGGAGGCCGGCAGTGTCATCAGTGAAAGATTGTCATTGATGTCCGGACTGGGTGCGTCGGCCGTGGTGTAGACCAGCAGCGTCATCTGACCGACGAAGTGGTTGCCCATCAGGATGAATCGCGACTCAGTTCCCCGGGTAATGTAGCTTTCCACACGGTTCTTCGCGTCCAACCGCACATCACTGTAGGAGCCAGTTGCGAACATGCTCACCGTGACGCTCGGATCTGAAGGCGGCTCGATGAGGACGCCGATGGCATCTTTGAGAACATCGACATTCGGGGTGTCGACATGCACGAACATCTTCCGCAGTGTCGCCCGCCCAGTGGTTCGTTCTTCATCGCCGATGTCGGGGAAGAGGTTGTTCATCGCCCCGTCCTGGACTTCGGCCTGGATCATTCGACCACCGCCGTCCGGGTTGTCGGTGAGGCGCTGCGACTGGCGCAGCTTGATATCGGTTGCGGAGATCGTCATCGGTTACACCGTCATGAGGCGAAGAGTGATGGAGAAGTAGTCAGGGTCCAACGCGGGCACCGCAAAGCGAATCGGCTCCGCCTCGATGGCCGGTCCATCAGCGCGCCGCCAGCGCACTTGGAACGTTCTTTCGCCGCCGTTGTGAGCGGGGACGATCAGCTCCAGCGGCGCGACGCGCGTCTCGCCTTCATTCGCCTGTAGCGCACGAAGCACAGGCAAATTCACCGGACCGACATAAGCTGTGCCATCCCGGCTGGTTTGCAGCGTGATGGGCCGTCCCGCTTGGCGCGCCGACTCTTGAACGATCAAGGCACCGGTCAGGCTTGTTCGGACCTGCTGCCCCACCTTCCAGGCGGTGAACTCGTCGGTCCATTGGAGGTCGGCCGGCAACTCGATTCCGGCCAGAACAATACGGGTCATCATCGCCCCCTCACGGAAACGGACCGGCTCTTCCGAACCTGCTGCAGCACCAACGGCGCCACGATGCTGGCGAGGCGCTGCGCCTCCTGCACTTCGCGCGCGGTTACGCCGGCCAGAACCTCTTTGCCGGGGGCCTTCCAGTCGATAATCAATACTTGTTCAGTCTTCCCGCCAGAACTAATCCGTGCCGCATCTGCCCTGGCTTGCGCCTCGGCCTCAGCTTCCGCAGCGCGCCGCCGCTCCTCCATCGCCTGCTTTGCCTCACGGTCGCGCTCGAGGCGCTTTGCTTCGATCTGATTCTCGATCTGGACGATCTCCTCAAGCTCACCGGGGCCAACCAAGTCGAACCGCTCTGCCAGCGCGCTGCGCGCCGTCGAGAGATCCTCCATGCCCTTCAGGACGGCCTCTTGCTCTTTCTTATACTTGGCGAGATCTTGGCGCTGGTCGTACAGCGAGTTCCAGATGTTGGCGAACTGTTGCAGTCCGTTCGGTCCGTTCATCTGGGCCAGCATTTCGCGCGTCTTTGAGGAGATCTCACCCATCTGCAGGGAGAAACCTTGCGCGGCCGAGCTGGCGCCGCCCAAGCTGCCGCCTGCAGATTCGGCTCCATCGGCCACCCTCTCGACCCCCGAAGCCGCTGCGTTGGAGCTGGCTTCAACCTCCTTCAAGGCACCAGTGACACGATTGGCGCCACGCTCGATCTTGTCCATCGCGCCCTGGCCGATGCCGCCCATATCGTCCAGAGACTCGTTGGTCAGGTAGATCGCGCCCTGGACATCAAGCTGCGCCTGAAGTTGGGCCTGCTTCCACTTGTCACTGTCGGCGACCGTAGCCTTCGCGGCATCCGAGTACGCCCGGAACGCACGCCGAACGTCCTCGACGGACGCCTTGCCCTTTGCCGCGCCGGCACGGATCGCATCGAATGCGTCCTTGGCTGCATCCCGCGCGGCGTTGAGGGACGCCTGGGACTGAATGCCCAGACGGCTGAATTCATCAGTCAGCGGGCCAAGGCCGACCTCAATCTCACGGATACGGGCACGCAGTGCCGCAGCTGAGCGCGCCGCAGAATCGAAGCCGACTTTGCCCTGCTCGCCCGCTGCCTGCAGCAGCGAGCCCAGAGTACGGGCCTCATCCAGCGTTGCCACCTTGCCCAAAGCCGCCTTGAACGCAGCCTCGATCTGCGTTCCAGTCGCAACGGCGTTCTCGGTAATGGCACCAAACGCCGCGATCGAATCCCTGCCGGCGCCGGTGAAGCTAACGCCGAGGCGACCAGCCGCCACGCCCAGCTTTTCCATTGCCGCAAGGAGAGTGGTCTGCAGCACCGCAGCAGCGTTCGCCGCGCCCTGCGGCAGTGCGTCAAAAGCAGCCTGTGCTGCCCCCTGGAAACGGGCCAGCTCCTCTCCTGACAGGCGCTGCAAGGTTGCCAGCAAGCCATCCCGCACATTGCGCTCAGCCGCCCCACCCTGGTCGGCGATGTAGCCCAGCGCGACTCCGACCGCCTCAAGGCTGCCGCTGTCAGTGAAGTTGAGACCGCTGAACAGTTTGCCGATGGACTCGTTGGCGAGGCGAGCATTGCTGGTGATTCCGTCCAATTGCTCAACAACAAGCTGGGCCGCGCCACCGATGCCGTTCCTGACCGCGTCAGCCGCAGTTTGGGCGCCCTTGGCCATGACCGCGAAGCCTGTCGAGACCTCCAACAGACGGTCTGTCACCCGCCCCAGATCCTGCAGCTGATCGGCAGTGGCGACACCAGCCTTCTGCTGCATCAGCAGGAAACCCTCTTGTGCGGTCAGGTACTGTTCCAGCCCCGACAGGCGCTTCAGGTAAGACTGGCGCTCCGCCTCGCCCATCCGCGAAACTTCTTCTGCCGTCTTGATGACGACATCGCGGTAGTCAATGAACGAGATAGCTTGCTGGCGCAGCTCCCGTGCCGAATCGCGAACTTGGCTAGCATAGGCACGTTGGGCCTCGCCAGCGCGCTTGAGCGCAGGGTCGTGTTGTTTCCAGATGTCCTGGGCTACAGTCTTCAGTACGCCCAGACCGCTGACAGCCGACTCCAGTCCCAGCAACGCAATGGTGATCGGAACAGCTTTCGGAAGGCCGCGCAGCAATAGGCCGAACCTCCCAATGCCACGACTTCCTGATGCTACTGCGGCGTTGTTGGCAATCTGCGCCTGGGTCGTTGCAATCAACGCTACGCGCCAGGCGTTGAGCTGCATCAGCGCGCCGATGATCTTGAACTGGGCATAGGCCGCAGCCATCAACCCGATCACTCGGGCGTGATCAACCACCCACTGCGTTGTTCCCTTCACCGCCTCGGCCATTGTGATGATGGCCTGGGCGGTCTGCTTGGCCCAACGAGACAAGCTGCCATCTTTGGCAAGGCGATCCAATGTTCCCAGAAGCGTCGTGAGCTGATCCTTGAAATAGGTCAGCACACCCTGATCGGCGACCTCTTGCTTCCAGTCCTTGAAGCGGTCGGTGGCTTCCTTCCACAGGCCAGCGATCGTGCCAACCTTTGCAGCGGCCGCGGCACCACCGTACGACTCAGCCAGAAGATCCAGAATGATCGACTGGGCTTCGGCGACACGCCCGGTAGCCTCCAGTTCCTTGATCAGCACCTTCTGACTATCTGAGAGCGTGAAGCCCTGCTTGCTCAACCCCTCCATCGCCTTGGACGGAGTCTGCAGCGCCTTGCCTACCGTCTCTGCAGAGGACTCCAAGGAGATGCCCAGGCGCTGCGCCTGGTCGATGGTGATCTGCATCGCGGCGGAGAATTGGTCGCCCACGATGTTGGTATAGGACAGCATGCGCACCATAGCGCTGTTGATCTGCCCATCATCAAACAACCCGGTCTGCAGGCTCTTGCCGAGCGCCTGCAGTTTCTCTGCAGTGAACTCGCTGGTCCGGCCAGTGGCATGCAGCGCAGCCTCGATCTGAGCCAACTCCTGCTCGGCGTCGCTGCCTTCCTTGATGATGGCTTTGATGCCCTCAACAACCCGATTCAAGCCGACAAACGCGACCGCACCGGCGGCCACCGCCTTAAGCTTGCCGAACCACCCCGCCGCGCTCTCTGTGGCGCCCGCGAGATTCTCACTACCTGCGGCCGCTTCCTCGGCGCGGTCACGATAGGCGGCGAGTGACTTCTGTGCGGCTCGACTCGCGTCTGCCTGCTTGCGGAAGGCAGCATCGCCCTCAGCAATTTGCTGGGTGCGGCGACGCGTGGCCGCAGCCTCTTCAGCGGCGGCCTTCGCCTGCGCGGTCAGTGCGGCCGCAGCCCGCGTAGCCTCGGTGCGCAGCCGCTGCTGGCTGTCTGCCAGCTGCGAGGTGTTCACACCCAGCGTCGCCAGCTCGGTGTCAGCCTTGCCGACCGCCTCCCACTGCTCGTTCAGCGCCTTCTTAAGCCGCTCGCCTTCCTTCCGGAGATCACGCTGGGCCGCAAGTACATCGCGGGAAGGCTTCTCCATCTCCCCGATGCGAAGGCTCAGCGCGAGCGCCGCTGCTTGGTTAGCACCAAACTCGCGCTCAAGTTCGGCGAGCTGATCAAGCATGCCGCCAAAGGCATCGGCCTTCGAGGCTGCCGCGTTCAGGCCCGTCAGCGAGTCCAGAAGCTTGGTGGTCTTGCCAGCCGTCTCGACCGACACATCCCCGAGGTCACCAAACGCCAGGCGCAGGGCTTCAACACCCTCACGCCCCTGCGTCTCGATGACTACTCGGATTGCTTCTTCCAGCCGGTCAGCCATTGCTGTTCCCATTCACGCGCCACTGTCGGCGCAGCTCGGTTGAGTAGTAGGTGTGGAACCGATCGATCAGTCGGCGGCGAGTGGTCAGCGCTCGGCCGTTCCCATCGGCACCGGACAGCATTTCGAATGGGCTGGGGCCTCGTAGGATTCGAACCGGGCCACGTCCGTGCCGCTTCTGCTTGGCGCTGTCCCAGCTGCGCACACGGATAGCTTTCCTGCCCTTGATCGTGGCGATGAACGCACCGTCATAGGTCTTACTGTCACCCACGCCGATACTTGCGGTGGCACCAACCGATTTCCGCCCGACCCACCGACCTCCGAACTCCAGCAACGAGATCTGGCGAGTGCTTGCCCAGATGGCCAGGAAGTCATCCCGCCCACGCTTACCCGTCCGGTAGCCCTGCTCCCCGGTCTCCACGCGATACTTCCCACGCAGGGTGGTTGCCCGGACGTTGTAGGAGCCCCTGACCTCCTGGCTGACAGCGGCGCCTGCCCGTCGCTGCAAACCAACGAAGGCACGCTGCACTGAGAGGTCGTAGCGATTCAGCGCATTGCCTGCCAAGTCGGAAAGCCCGTGCAGACCTTTCGCTCGACGTCCGCTGACATAGAACTTCAGGACGTTGTTATTGCGATTCGACGCCATGGCACCATTCCCGGCTCAGACCAGGAGGGCGCCAGGCCGGCGCCCTCCACATAGCAACTACTGCCCCCGCGTCAGCCTGCTGACTGTGCGGCGATCTTGAAGGTGTACAGGTCAGCCTCGCCGGCCTGGAAGATCACCGGACCGGTCAGGGTCACCTGGATCGGCTCATCGCTGAACCAGTCGACATCGCCATCGACGGTCAGGTCGACGTTCGGGATCGTCAGCAAGCCTTCGTCACCGCTGATGCGATCCTGCATGTCCCCCAGGACCTGGAACGACTTGCTCGGGGTGGTACCGCCGCTGATCGCGGTCTCCAGATAGGCATCGAAGTTGTAATCGGCAACCACAACATCGCCGGCCTGCAGCGCGCCCCCCTTCTTGGGGATCAGCAATCCATGACGGGGCTCGAGGTCATAGTCGGTGCCCTTCACCAGGTCCACTGCGCCCTTCTTGAACACCGGCGCCGGCGTTGCTTCGATGAAGTTGTGCGGCAGCTTCACGGGCGTATCCACGCTGCCAACAGTGACCGACACAGCGCTGGCCGAGCCGGCTGCCACAGTGGTGTTGACCAGGGTGCCGTACAGCATGCGAGCCAGGAAGGCCGGCGGCACTTCCAGCGCGGTAATCGAGACGTTGGTGACGCCCGGATTCGAGTCCTTGTGGATGATCTGCTGATAGCGAGCATCGCGTCGCTTGCTCTTGATCTCCACCGAATCGCCGGCTTCGTAGCTGAAGGTCAGCGAGGACTGCTCCAGGGGCTGGTTGCCGAACTTGTCGGCGGGCTCGGGAATGACGGGGACGCGTACGCCCTCGGCGCCGTGCTCCCAGAAGCGCAGATCACCTGCGAATTTGCGGACTTTGGGCTGTGCCATGGTTCTGGTTCCTTTACGGGTTGGACACGGGCTCAAAGGTCTCGGTCAGACCAGCCCGCGCGGTGATCTGAGCGACTACGGCGGTATGCCCGGCATCGTCCTCCAGGGTCGCCAGCTGGGTTTCGAGCAGCTCGAAGCTGGTCACCCCCAGCGGTAGCGACTTCTCTTTGAACGTCAGGGCGCGGATCAGGTCGTGGCGCGCGCGATGAACGAGCAGCCTGGGATTCGCCTCATCACTGCCACGCGGAACTTCGAACTCGATGGTGATGGCCGCATCGGAGCTGGACTGGGCCACACCGCCGCCACTGCGCGAAAGCTGGCGGACAGAGATGATCGTTGCCGGCTCGGTGCTGTCCTCGCCAATCTCGGTTTCATCGATGATCACGGCGCCCGCACCGATGTCGGTGCGGAAGCCACTGCTGCGCGAGATCAGGCGGACGCGAGCAGCCAGGAACTCCACCAGCTGCCACGACAGCGGCTCTGCCAGTTTATCCACGGCTCACCAGCCAGCGGCTCTGCGAGCCGTCATCGCTGATCTTCTTGCTGTTGACGAATACCTCAGTACCGAACGCGCTCGAAACCACCTCGAAGCGATCGCCCTGGTCAGGCGCTACGTCCGAACGCAGGTACGCGATCTCCACACGCCCTGCCCTGAACTGGCGCAGTTCGCCGATGGTCTCAACGTCGCGCTCCACGTAGGCACGCACGCCCTCGGTGGCCGGACCATCCTTGGCCGTGTACCGACCTCGCGACGCCATGCCAGCCAGCGCAAAGGCGGCGTGCAAAGTGCCGTCCAGATCGCGGAGGAAGTCGACCTCGCTCACTTCCCACCTCCGGCGCATAGCAGGGCAAAGGATTGCAGTCCCCTCACCTGTGCATCGCACTGGGCTGCGGCGCCAACAGCTCGGCCCGCACTCTCAATTCGGTCGTCGGCTCGACCATCAGGCTGGCTGGCGGCAGCGGCGGCTGCGGACAGCTCGGCAGTGGCGACGGTCGCTTGCCAGCGCTGGTGCAGGCGCTGGTTGCCAGCGCGAAGATCAGCGATAAGGCGATCAGAGGCTTTCTGTGCATCGTCCTTTTCCTTTTCATATATGGCGGCCAAAGCGTTCGCAGCGGCTGCGCTGCCACGTTCGGCCGCCAGCGTGGCGGCCGTTGCATTCGCCTCGGCGCGGGTCGCATCGCGTTCGCGCTCCATCACGTCACGGGCGGCAGCTGCCTGGTCGGTCGCGCGGTGCGCGATAGAAATCGACCCTCGCTGCCAGACAATCACGCCCAGCAGCAGAAGAGTGGCGAGGATGAGGGCACGGATCATGCGGACACCACCGGGTCTTCAGGCGGAATGACTGCACCGAGCCCACGCAGCGTGGATTCAAGCTGCCTGACTCGCATCCGCAATGCGCTGGCCTCCTCCTGTGCCTTGAGCCGCATCATCATCTCTTGCTGCAGCCGCTCGTCCTGGACCGAGACCCTCTGTTCCAGCGACCCGATACGCTCGGAAAGACCCTTGATGAGATCCACGTTCGCATCAGTCTCGGTGCGTTCCTTCTTGCGCGACAGAAATGCAGCCCAGGTCTCGCGCAGAATCCACACGGCTACGACGCTGCCCGCAGCCCACCAGGGAGCCGTGGCGGTGACACCGCCGCCGACCATCAGCTGAGCGCCTCGGCGACACCAGCGCTGACCACATCGGCACTCCAGTACATGCCACCGTTCTCGTGCTTTGCGATGGCCGTCGCGAGACGCCCGAGCGTCACCGGGTTATCCAACCGGATGACTTCGGAAGGTGCGACGCCCACCGCCGCCGCAACCTGCCGGACGTAGGCGCCCGTATCGTTCTCCACCGGTGGTGCCCAGCGTCCGATGATCTCCTTCACCGTGCGGAGGCCGTGCTTGCGCTGATAGGTGAGCAGTGTCTTGCCCAGAGCCCTGAAACCCGCCTGCGGGGTCAGGAAGACGCAGAAGCGAGCCTCGCGGGCGATGGCAGCTGCCGACCGGTCCTCGCCCTGCCAGGGCGTGCTGGTGCGGTCGATGTTGCCAGGATTGTTGTTGCGTACGCCGCGCGGCGTGCCAGTGGTGCCCATGCGATCCCCCGTTGTCGCTGTGGAAGAACCGGCACCGCTCACGCCACCCGGGCTTCTGTGAGCGGTGCCGGCCAGTTTGATTACGCCTTGGTGGCGTTGCCGGGCGAAAGACGGACTTCGGCGGTCGTCTGGCCGGTGGAGCCGGCGGCCCAGGCGAACGCTGCGCCGGTGATGTCGCCGGCCACGGCAGTCGCGGAACTACCGTCGACTGCCTTGGCGCTTGCGCTCCACACCAGCTTTTCACCCTGCTCGAAGACCGCCGTAGGCACCTTCGGCAGCGTGAACACGCCGCCCAGGGCTACGCTGCCCGTCGCGCCGGCGGCGATGTTGACCAGGGCAACCCCCAGCTGATGACCGACGACAACCGCCTGACCCGATGCAACCTGCTGTTCGGTGGTGTTGGTCCAGGGGATCACGTCCCCATCGGATACGAAGTTCTGTGCCATGTCTCAGTGCTCCAGTTGGGGATCAGCCGCAGCGCTGCACGCCGCGATAGTCGAGGGCGGCAATGCCGAAATCGAGGCGGGCCTTCCAGCGCACACCGTCGACGGTGAAGCCTTCCTCGTAGTCGAGGAAGGGTTCGGTGATCCCATCAAGGAATGCGACCTCGATGGCCGGACAGTCGTTCGGATCGGCGAACAGGTACCACTTGTCGTCCTTGATGCGCGCGGTGTCGACGATGTCGCGGAAGAGACCCTGCACCGCGTTCGGGCGCTGCAGCTTTCCTTCAGCGTCCGGGTCGTACTCGGCCTTGTTGGTGACACGCGCGGCACTGCCGTACTTGGTCGGACCGAGCCAGAGTGCCGGCGACAGATCCAGTACATCATTCCCGCCCACGTCCTTCTGCTGGGCCAGCTGGACGCGCATCGCGTCGACCGAGGTGACGCTCGGCACTGCTGCCGCCAGGATGTTGCCGTGGTCGGCGTGGAACAGCGTCTTGTTGGAATCCAGCTTCGGATTGCTGGCGAGGAACGCATACGCGTCGGCCTCAATGGTCCGCTTTGCGGCACGACCGAAGGCGGTCGCCAAGCCGAGGAACGCACCCAGGTCGTCGTTGATGATCGCCTGACGCGTCAGGTTGATGGTGTTGCCCTTGGTGCCAGCGGTGATGGTTGCCTTCTCGCCGTCCGGGATCTTCTTGTTCTTGAACTCGCCAGCCTCGGTCAGCTTGTCCAGGTTGCCAATGCTGCCCACGCGGTAGCGCGAATGCTCGCGGAAATCACTGACGGTGCCGGTGACGCACCAGCGGGACCAGGTGTCCGGCGCAACGGCGTAGGCCGCCTGCAGCGCCTTGTGCATCGTGCTTTCGAGCAGCACCGGGAAGTCACTGCCGCTCTGCGTGAACGCGCGGCCGACCAGCTCCAGCTTCGCCATGCCATCGGTGCGTACGCCGCAGCGCTCCAGGCTACGACGGGCCAGGTCCATCAGGGTCAGGCCGCGCACTGGATTGTCACCGGTGAGCGCGAAGATCCGCTTGGTTGCGGGATCGATCACCTGGGCTCGGTGCAGCAGCGCATGCGTCACAGCGGAGCGCTGCAAATCCTGCTCGTCCTCGGTGACGCCGATGCGGTTGATGTTGCCGCCAGCAGCGGCATCGCGCTGCTCCAGCGTGGTCAAGATCAGGCCACGCACGTGGTCGACCGAGTGACCAGCGCGAATCCAGCCAGCTGCATGCTCGGTCTGGCCGTGGCGGGTTGCCAGCTCCACGATGTCGGCTGCGCGCGTGTCACCTTCCGGAGCCTGAGCTGCGGCCGGCGCTGCCGGAGCCGGGGTGTTGTTGATGGGTTCCTGCTGGACCGCCGATTCGGCGGCGCGGGCGGCGGGCTGAGGCATGGTGTGCTCCTGCGACGATGCGCTACGGGTGAATACACAGGGGGTCCCCTGTGCGGGTTGATTGCTGCGGGTACCTGCTGCCGGGTCGGCCGGCACAGTGACGAAGCTGATCTCGCTCGGCGTCCACTCCACCGCGCGGTAGATCGGCAAATCGCCGGGGTTGACGGCGCGCTCGATCTCATAGCGCTGCACGGTGTAGCCAACCGAGATATTGCGAATGATTCCGGCACCGATATCGGCGACTACGCCGGACAGCTCCTCGCGACCGGAGAGACGGATAAGGGCGTGGCCTTCACCATTGGAGAGCCAGGCGCGATCAACCACTCCCATCTGTGAGCCGATACCCCAGGTGTTATGGCTGTCCAGGACCGGCGCAGCGCCAGACGACAGACGCTCCATGTTGCAGGCAGCCTCATCAACGACCAGCTCCTCCCAGTAGTACGTGTCATTCCACCAGTCGTAGCGGCGCACTCGGGTACCGGCGGTCCACTGGAGTTCGATCGTGCGTGCCTCGCTATCGAAGCTGGTCGGCTGCAGCTCGGCCTCACGCAACTGCGGGGGCATGAGGCGTGTCGTACCGTCTTGCGTCGGAGCCTGGATTGGCTGGGGCATGGTCATTCCTCGTTGGTTGTTGAGGCGTCGACCAGGCCGGTCCGGGCGCCACTGGATTGAAGGAAAGTCATCAGACCGAGGGCGCCGGTCTCTTTCATCCGCTTGAAGTCCTTGCCCATCTCGACGTAGACCGCATCCGGGTCGTAGCCACGCCGACGCAGCGCTTCACTGGGTGAGTTGAGACCGGCGCCCATCGCCGCGATTTCCGATTCGATGTCCTGCTTGGGGTTGACGTAGTCCCAGCGCGGCGTGCTCCAGTCGGCAGTGCTTCCCGTGGAACGCACCCCACCACCAAGCGCAGCTGCTTCGTCAAACCAGCGCCAGATCGGCTTACACATCTGCGGGACCAGCACCAGCCACTGCATCTGCTCGCAATCACGACGGAACTCCATCTGCCGGATGCGGGCACTGGAGAAGTTCACCTCACGCATATCACCGGTGGCCGACTCGTAGGGGACACCGATGCCAGCAGTAATGATGTGCGCGTTGAACTTGCAATATTCGACGTAGCCCCCTGCCGGCTTTGGCTCGACAGTCTGGAAGGCTGTGGCACCAGTGATGTGGGTGACGCCACCGCTGGGCAGTGGCCCAAGGTCGGTGACCTGGTCGCGATCTGAGCCGAGCTGCGAAGGGCCGTCATCGTCCGCGTTGGACATCGAGTCGATGTCGCCACTGACGATCACACCAAGCCGCGCTTCCAGGTTCTTCCGCGCCAGCTCGGCGTCTTCGTATAGCATCAGGTCGCGCACTCGCGCGATCACCGGGGCGAAGCGCGTAATGCCGCGTCCCTGCCCGGGGCGGACGGGGTTGTACAGGTGGATGATGTCGGATGCCGGCACCAACGAACTGCTCAAGCGTACAGAGCCACGCACAGCCTCACCGGGATGCGCTCCGAACAACCAGTAGCCGCGAATCCGACCGATCGCGTCGTACTCAATGCCGTTGATGATTTGACCACCGCCCGACGCAGACCCGTTCTTGTTCCCGTCCAGCCAGTCGATCTCCAGTACCTGAAGCTGCAGCGGGACTGCGAGACCGTCCGACTGACGCCTGGTGCGGCGGCGAATCATGACCTCACCGTCCTGCTCCATCGCGCGATACGCGGTAGCCATGAGGCCGTAGATGTCCGACTTTCCATCAGCATCCGCCACATCGGCCCAGCGGCCCCACAGGGTGTCCAGCGCGGAAGCGTTTGGGCCTTCGGCCTTGGGAGTAATGCCGGTCCCGATCGTTGCGCTCACCAGCACTTGGAGGGACCGCGCGCAGTACGGAACGTTCTGCACCAGCGCCCGAGCTCGGTTCCGCAGCTCGCGGGCGTCTGCCAGGTGATCGGTGTTCGCGCTGGCCCCCGCCCTACGAACACGCCAACCGTCAGCGCGCGAAGCGCCCTCGTAGGCACGTACCGCATCAAGCGTTGCCCTGGCGCGGTGACGCTTCAGGGCTGCCTGCGGAGAAATGGCGCCGATGACCCTGTCCAGCAGCGAGGCCGCCATGTCAGAAGCCCCTCAGCGTCGTGAAGCGGTAGCGGCGTGTGGCCGACTTCCGTCGGCCAGCCGTCACGGCGGCAACCTCAGCTTCCATGCGGTCCAATGCCGTCAACATGGCTTCGACGGACTGATACGTGATCTGACGATCACCATGCCGAACGGACAACTGACCGCTGGCGATGGCGGCCTTCAGCCTCTGCACATCGTCTTTGGTCCAGCTCATCAGTGAGGCATCCGCGAGATCATGGATGCCAGTTTCCTGATCAAGTGCGGGTGAGTCTCGGGGAACTCACCCGCACCCCCTACTCATTGGCGCAAGGCTCATCAAGCAAGCGGTACAGCGTCCGTCTGTCAATCCTGAACCTCCTGCACAGCGACCGTACAGACTCCTGTTCCTGCATCCCTTTTCGGATCTCATCCACAGGGTAGGCACTGATTTGCATGCTGGCGGGGATGTACAGATCCTGTGCTGGGTACTCCTCGACAAGGTAGGCCACCACGGCCTCCACAACGCTGCGTATATCGTCGCTATCACATCGCAGGCGCAGCGCGGCGCCGACCGCGAGCTCCTCCGTCAGCTCACTGATTCGTACCTTGTTTCGGACTGTGTTCCTGCTCACCACTGCCTCCCCGTGCTGCGAGGCTGCGCGGGACGTTGCCGGCGAGGAACACTCGATGTTTCACGGGAATCAGCGGACGTGTCGGCCTCCGACGCAGCACCTTGCGTTTCGCGTGAAACGTTCACGCTTGGCGGCGCAGCCAGCCTTTGTTCCAAAAGGTCCCAATCGGAACGCGTGAAGCGGTTGATGCGGACCTCTGGGTGATGGGTCGCCGCGTAGGCATACACCCAGGTGTCCAACGGCTCGTTTCGGGTCACCTTCTTCTCAAAGCGATTCTTGACAGGGTTGTAGACCTCCGACACCAGGCCCGGGAAGAACTCCTCCGGTAGCTGGTCACTGAGGTGGACCATGCGATTCTCGGGCTTACGCTCGGCGTCAGCCGACAGACGGCTGTAAAGGTAGTGCTTGGCTGCAACGGTACCCACGTGGTTGATGGTGATGCCGCGCTTGTCAGTCTTGCCCTTCCAGGTGACGTCAGCCAGCTTGCCCTTGGACAGCACGGGAGCGTTGTTGGGTACAGCACCAAAGATGCACATTGGTCGGGTGATGCGCCGCTGACGGACGTAGTTTTTGACGGCTTCGGTGCGGTGGCCACCAGCGTCGATGGCCACTGCCATCGGCCGGAGCAGCGCGCCATCTTCGCGCTCGATTGCGCGGTTGAGCAAATCGGTCAGGGCTACCCACACCGCTTCCTCGGCTGGATCGCCCTGCAGCTCCACATAGTCCAGCGTCCATGCGGTCATACCCCGTCCCCAGCCGACGACGTGAACAGCAAGACGGTTGTCCTGCGTATCCACACCTACGGTGATAGCCAGCACACCTTGCGGAGCCGAGCGAAGCGCATAGGGCTCGGCACGATCTTTGATGACATTGTGCTTCACTGCCCGCATTGCCGGGTCTTCCCACGTCTCGGCCAGGCGATCATTGACGAAGGTCTTTAGAGAAGCGGGATCGCCCTGCGCCTCCAGCCATTCCTTCACCAGGTCCAACCAGCGCGGCCCCAGGCCGAACTGGTAGTAGAGGCAGTTGATGGTGTAGCCGCGAATGGGCGAGTCAGGGTTGGCCGCGACCCAGCGCCCGTTGGCGATCATCTCGGTCTTGAAGTGTTCCTCGATGGCGACGCCGCACTCGCAACAGGCGTACCACGCGTGGCTCTTGTCGGGCGACCACACCAGACCACTCCACTGCAGCGCCTGGTAATGGCCGCAGTGGGGGCACGGCACGTGATAGCGACGCTGATCGCTCTTGTCGTACAGCTTGGCGATGCGGCTGAGCCCGGCGATACCAGGCGTGCTGATGTACTGCCGTTTGTAGGTGGTCGGGAAGGACGATGTGCGGCCGTCCAGCATCTTCACCGGGTTGTCGCCCGTGGAGAGCTGCTGCGGCGCCTCATCGATTTCATCCACCTGCAGGTACTTCACCGTCGACGACTTCAGTCGCTGCGGGCTACCCATGTGCTCCACGAACAGCTGGCCGCCAGCAAAGTCCTTGAAGGTGCGTTGGTTCGCGCTGTCGCGGCTGGCGGTGCTGGTCAGCGCCTTCTTCACTGCTGCGCAGACCTCGATCATCGGGTTGAGCTTTTGGGCGATCCACTTGTTCATGGACACCTCACCCGGCAGCGCGTACATCATTGGGCCCGGTGCATAGTCCATCCAGTAAGCCATGGCATTGGTCGCCAGCTGGCTCTTGCCGAACTGGATCGGGAACATGCAGACCTGATCATGCACCGGACTACGGGCGGACATGTTGTCCATCGGCTCACGCAGCGGCGGGTTGCGGTCCGTCACCCACCGGCCGGGCTTGCTGCCGCTCTTGGTAGACAAGCGCATGTGTTCATCGCACCACTGCGACACACTCATGGGCCGCCGCGGCTGCAGCGAGCGCGCCAGCACCGACGCCAGGCAGCTCTGTGCCTCCATCATTCCGCAGCCTCCGCTGCCTTGGCCGCCAACGTGCGGAAGCCCTGGCTCAGTTCTTCCAAGGCGTGGCTCACCTCATCCCAGACCAGCCGCCGGCACCCGGCCTCATCCAGCGTTGCAGCGAGCTGTGGCGCCAGCGTGTCGGCTAGGCGCTCCATCGCACCCCGGAACGTCGTTGCATGCTCAGCGAGGAACGCCTCCACGTCTGCGCGCGGCAACAGCAGCCCCAGCTCCTTCTGCAGCGCGATGTGGGCCATGTGCGCGTCGGTCTCGGCCTTGTCAGCGAGCGCCTTGGCCTTGCGCGCGGAGTCCGGGGTCTGAGGGCGGCCGGCGCGTGAGGGCCTGGCATCGTCGTCGTCGCCGTCCTCTTCGTCGTCATCGATGTCGGCGTCGACGGCATTGGCCCCATCCCCGCCCCCCACCAGCGCGCTGCCGCGCTCATCTGCGTGGCGCTGGGCGACACCGGCATAGACCGGGTCTGCGGTGCGAGCGTAAAGCTCCAGGGAGGCGGCCTTCAGGAATCCCTTGCCGCTCTCACCCGCCACCACCCTGCCCTTCTTCCTCAGCTCGACCACGTAGGACGGCTTGCAGCCGATCAGCGAGGCCAACTCCTTGCCAGTGATCGTCACGTCTTCCTCAGCCATTGCTACCCCCTTCTCCATTTCCTTCGAAGATCGTTAAAGCGGAAAAACGCGCGCGCGCGAGCATGTGCGGGCTGTGCGGCAGTGTGTGCGGGAGGCGATAGCCGCTGAATCCACGCGGCGCAAGGCGTGTGCGGCGTGTGCGGGATGTGCGGTCACCCATATACGCACGCGAGCCGCACTGCGGCGTGGCGTTGCGATACCCGTTCGCGCCCGCGCCCGCCCATGTAGGCCGATGCCCGCACATCCCGCACACGCCTACTGCTGCAAGCGATTCACGGCAATTCGATGCCCGCACATCTGCCCGCACATCCCGCACACGCCGCACATTGATGGGCATAGTGATCACGCACGCCCCTTGTAGTCGGAGTACATGCGGCGGAATGACACGACCTGGTCGCCCAGCCATGCCGCCTCTGTCTTGCCGTCAGGCACCGTGCAATCGCCCAGCATCAGGAAGCCATGCGGCCCGTTCACGGTCTGCTCGATCTGGTAGCGCTTCCGCGCCCGGTCGGGATGGACGATCTGGCGCTTGCGCACCAGCGCGTTGATGAACTTTGGTGACGGCGCCGGGCGTGGCATGCCTTCGCGTGCGCACCAGGCCTTGTAGACCTCGTACCACTCCTTCGAGAGCGCCGGCATGGGTTTCAGCCCAGGAATGTCATCGCCGTAGAGCTCGTCCAGGAAACGCTGCGGGCTGTCTTGGCTCAGGCCGATCAGTTCTTCCTTCGCCTGAGTCATCGGCGGGTTGGTGCCGTTGGTGAATCCGGTCAGATCAACCTGCAGCAGGTAGTGGTGCAGCGCTGCCGTTGCGCCGTTGCGGATATCGGCCAGTACCTCGGTGTAGAACTCCGAGCTCAGCTTGTCCGGGGTCCATATCACCGCGTGGCGCCGGTCATCCTCTTCCAGCACGACCGGCATCGCCTCGTTCGAGAGAAACACCAGGTTGGCGTGGTTGTCTTCCTCGTAGGCTTGGATGTTCTTCGGGTTGATGCGGATGCGGTCACCCGTGATCAGCGCCTTGAGCTTGTTCTTGAGGTGGTAGACCTCGGTGCGTGCAACCACTTCGTCGGCCAGTAGGAACAGCTTGCGGCTTGCCCAGTCGTTGAACTTGTCTTCCAGGGCGGCCTGGTCAAGCACACGGCCGTACTCACCGTAGAGCTTCATGTACTCATCAAAGAACATGTTCTTGCCCGTGCCCTGCGGACCATGGATGACGATGGTCGATTTCATCTTGGCGCCCGGATGCTGCAGCGGGTAGGCAAGCCACTTGACCACCCAGTCGTACAGCGCCTTCTGGTTTGCCTCGTTCCCGCACATGTGCCAGAGCAGCTGCAGCAGCCGGTCGCAGTTACCCTCCTGCGGCACCGTCGGCCAACCTGCGAAGAGATTGCAGGTCACGCCCGGCTTCTCGCCCGAGGGGTCGAAGTCGACCTCGCGGACACGCACGATGGACCGATCCGAATGCTCCATCCACGCGCGGTGCAGCTCCTTGCGCACGCAGGCATCGCGCATATCGCCCAGCGCCACAAGCATGTGCTCTTTGTGGTCGAACACCGTGCCGCCCTGCCCATAGACCAGCGCGAAGCGCTCGAGCAGCTCGGTCAACGAATGGATGGGGGACAGTGGATCATTCCCCTCGCCCCCGTCGTTGGTGATGGAAGGCGCGCGTTTTTCCGCAGGCACCCGCCAAGAAAGCTCCGTGAGACGGGCCTCGACCTGCGCTCGCACGACATGCAGACCCTCTTGTGCGTGCAGATCGTTGAAGTCGCTGACCTTGCGGCCGGTGTCGATGAAGCACTCACGCCTGGCCGGCTCATCGGCGAATACCGGGTGCAGCACCGCTCCGCCCACGTCCAGCGCTGCGGCCTCGGCACCGAGCAGGCCGGCATTCGACGCGCCATGCGGCTGCGCGCACGATGGGCAGAACTGCGGATGGTCGGCCAGCACCAAGCGGCTCTTGCAGTGCCGGCACTTCTGCAACACGTCGTCATCGGCGCAGAGCAGCATCTTGATGCCGCGATAGCGCTTCGCCAGGGCCGAGGCGACGGCCAGCATGTTGCCAGCATCGAACGCCACGGCCACCGGGTAACCCGTCGCCATGTGCAGCGTTGCCGCAGTGGCATAGCCCTCGGCCACCAGCAAGATCCACTGCGGGCTTCCGCCGATCAGGTGGAAGTGGCCCTTTTTGACCATGCCTGCCGGCCAGTACTCCTTGGCCGGTTTGCGCCCTGCGGCCGCCAGCTTGGCGCTGCGCAGTACCTGCAGGCCATGCACTTGGCCGTTGACGTCCAGCAGCGGGACAAGTGCGGCACCCGTGGTGCCATAGCGCAGGCCGAAGCCCTGCACGCCCTTGCTGACCAGGTAGTCAGCATCGCCGACTGCATTCGCCTTGGCCCAGGCCGACGATGCCCGCTCGGCCGCACGCTTCGCTTGGGTCTGCCGGGCAGACTCCGCGTTGCGACGATCCTCGGCCAGGCGGTTCCGCAGCGCTTCGCGCTGTTCATCGGAGAAGGTCTTGTCGCGCTTACGCAGATCAACCTTGGTCGCGCCGTTGTCGTTGCCGTGCCAGACGCCGTAGATGCCGACGACCAGCACTTCGCCGGCCGAGGTGTTCAGTTCGTGGAGCGCGTACCAGCCCCGGCGCTCGCGTGAACCTTCGACGCGGCACCGGACCATGCGCCCGGTGGTGTCCAGTTCGGTGACCAGCAGGCCGGCAGACTGCAGCTGCTGCAGCACATCCCCATAGTTCTCAGACATTCAGTAGTTTCCCGAGCCGCTATCTACCCAGGAAATGCGCGTCCGAATACCCGCGTCCGTCAGGTCCAGGGAGGACCCATCGCTGGTATCGCGAATGGCTCGCAATGCCAGGGCGGATTCAGTAGCGCGGGCAGCACGCGGCCTTTCACAAGCCACCCGGGGGGATGGGGCCGAATCAGTGCTTGCTTGATACATCTGGATTCCCCAAAGGCAGGCAGTGCTGCCGGTTGTCTTGCTGCTCTTGTCGCTGGCGGATGCGCTCGCGCTCCGCCAATGCTTCTTCACCTACCAACCTGGGCACCGCGTCAGTCAGCGCCAAGGCGGCCAGTTCCATTGCTTGCCGCGCAGATGCGCTGGCTATGCCACGCCGTCGATATCGGGATCGATGGGCGTGGTGGGTTGCCACGTCAGTCCTCCATCCCCTGCTTACCAGCAGCACGGCAGGCATTGCGCTCCAGTCGGTAGCAGAGCCTTCGCACATCGCGCGATAGGTCCTGGATTCGATCCGCCTCGGGGACGGTCAAGCGCTGGTCGGCCATAGCGTCGATACCGGCGCCAGCCAGCGCGCCGGTCAGCTTGTGCAGCTCCAGCAGCTTTGCCTGGATCGCGGCCAGCTCGTTCGGCCAACCACCCTCGGGTGGCGGCGGTACGTAATCCACCATCAGGTCGTACTGACCTGCGAGGGAGCACACCCAGTCGGTGGCAATCTCCTGCGTGACCACGAACTGCTGCAGGTAGTCCGTCAGGATCTCGGCCATCTCCATGGAGATAGACTCACCATCGATGCCTCGCAGTTTTTTGCGCAGCGTCTCTGCCGAGATCGACTTGCCCCTACGCTTGCTGATGTGTGCGGCCGCATCCTGCAGACCACCTGGGGCGCGGGCCACTGCGTTGTGCAGGGCATCCCGCCAGTAAAGATCAGAGCGGAGGCAGGTCATGCGTCCCCCTGAAACGGGCCAACGATCATCGTGGGAAGGCTGATTGCGGCCGGGGCAACATTGGCGCCATGGCAGAGATCATCAGCTTCCCGCAGCGCATGCGCTTCACCGCGATCCGCACCTACGACGCCGCATCCGGCATCGGCGGCGTGGTCGCGGTCCTGTTCGCCCCGGCGCGCAAGGCTCTTGTATGTAGACCGATTCATGCCGTCTCAGCCGGCCAGATGTCAGGGCGGATCGCAGCAAGAGCCAAAGGCTCGCAGCCAAGCTCGCCACCGATCTCTACTGACGCCAGCTGAATCTTTCGCGCCAGGATTGGGCTGGGCTTCTTGTTCCTCCAACCGGTCGCGCACTGCCACAGGTATCCCTCAGAACTGCCGGTCAAGGCAGCGAGGCGCCGCTTACGTTCGGGGTCCGAAATGAAGGTGAGTAGGTCCATAGGGCCAGTATTTAGCCCCGAGCTAAACGTTAATGTCAAGCACGCAGCGCAACTTCGGCGTTTAGCTACTAGCTACGCTTGCCGTATGGATGCCATCACCGCCAGACACCTCAACCTCCAGGCCCTGGTCGCCACGCTCAAACCCCAGTTGGGGACGCAAAAAGCGATCGCCATCCACCTGGACATGGCGCCTTCCTATCTGAACCAGCTATTGAGCGGCAAGAAGATGGGGGATGACGTTGCGCGCAAGATCGAACGCGCGGCCGGGCTATCCCATGGCTGGCTGGACCAGCCGAGGTCCGACGACGACGCTGGTGCTGGGGCCCCTGCTGGTTCTCAGGATCTGCGAATCGACCCTGAGATCATCGCCTCCGCGATCAGGCTCGTGAGGCTAACGTTCGCCAACCTCGGGATTGATGACTTCAGCAATGAAGAAGACGGTACGCCACTGGCTTATGCCTACGAGTACCTATACCAGCGGGGTGAGGCAACGGTAACTCCCGACAACCTGATCGACTTCAGCAAGGCGCTTGCACAAAGGCTCAGGGAGAAGGATGGAGAAGCAGAAGAAGGAACCCCCGGCCGCCGGGACGCTCGAAGCATTGGCTCAGGTGATCGCACAACGCGTCGCAAGGCGTGACGGGCAAAAGCCCAAGCTCCGCTTAGTCGAAGCACCTAGGCCATCAACCATCGATAACGTAACGCGAGACAGCATTCTCCGGCGTATCCGCTGGCTCCGCGATCACTACAACTTGGGCTGCTTGATCGACCAAGCAACATTCAACACGCCAGGCATCGATTGCCTTGAGAACGACGCGCTGGTGCGTCTGCATCGAGAAATGGAAGCCGCCAGAGAATGCTGCATGGACGGAGTTCCTTTGGATGAAGCTGGCTTCATCCGAGATGTTTCCATCTAGGACGCGTGACCCTGAAGCAAAGCAAGTGGGCGCGCAACGCGCCCACATCTATGGTGTGCCGGCACCTGAGTATTTTTCCCGCGTGACTCGTTCTCGCTCAGCACGGGCGTCGCCGCATCGCTTCCTAGCCTCGGCCATCTGGCTATCTGCAGAGATCCTGTCGGCTGTCTGGGCCTGCTGCAGGCTAGCAATCTGAGACCTTATCCCAGACGCATAGGTGGCGCCGGCAAGGTTATTCCTTGCAGTAGCCAGTTCACGATTTAGCGCAGCGATCTGACGTGACACATCCTGCCCCCGGGCGTTGACCGGGCCGTAAATCCGACTTTGCTCCGAGGACAAGCAGTTCCGTTCGGAGATGCCAGCATCTGCGAGCTCTGTCGTCTGATACACCGCCGCACGATTGGCAGCCTCGCCCGCACTCTCTGTAGAAGCTCGATTGGAGCGCAGCTTCATCGGCGCTGCGCCTGCGGAACACGGGGCTTGCGAGTAGACCGTCTCCCCGGCTGCCCCCTTGCACTTGAACACCTCTGCCGAAGCCCAAGGCGAAACTACAAGCGCAACCCCCAGCATCACCAACCTGCTAAACATCGCAGCCTCCCTGGCACCTGTATGCCTGGGAATTATCAGGCGTGCCCTTCCCTTTTTCAGCCCCTGACGAAAATTTAGCTCACAGCTATTGCAATGACAATTTAGCTGTGGGATAAATTGCCTCGCCGGCCAACGACCGGCGGGCGACCGGCGGGTCGCCACCTTGCCGGCCACTCCCCTGACCGGCAGTAGCCGCCCCCTCGGCCATTGACCCGCCGGCGCCCTCCTTCGAACAGGAGCGCGCCATGTCTCATCGCTACGCCGACCCAAGCCCTTGCCTGCTGCCGATGTTGGCCGTGAAGGCCCTGCGGGCAGTGGCTGCACGCGATCACAGCACCGCCCGGACCCTGTGGGTTCGCAGCAAGGGCGAACACAGCCGCAACCAGCTGCGCCGCTCCCGGCGCATGGGCGTCGCCAGCCTCCGCCTGGAAGCCTGCTCACGGGACCTGTCTGCCGAGGTGCGCGCATGAGCACCGTGGAATCCCCCCTGGCGACCCTCCAACGCATTGCAGCCACAAACGGCGAGTTCGGCGCCGTTGCCGCAGCTACGCCTGACTTCATGATTCGAGTGGGCGAATCGATGCTGAAGAAGCAATCCGTCGATCTGAGCGCTGCCCACACCGCGCTCTCTGAGCTGGTCGACCATGGCGATCGCCTGACTGCGGCGTTCCGCGCGCTTGGTCAATCCAATGGCATGCAGGCTCAGATCAACGCGCACCGCGAATGCGAAGCTTCGATGCTGGCATTCGCCGCTGCCCTCGCCCGCGCCAAAGGCGGTGCCGCATGAGCCGGCGTCTCCGCCTCGCTTGGGCCGCCGTCGCACTGGTGGCCGCAGTTGTCGTGCCACTGCGCATCGCAGAGATCCACCAGGCGCACAGCGACCGCGATGCGGCCAAGGCGCGCTGGGCGCTCAGCACCTCGGTGAGGGGCTGACCATGCGCCAGACCTCTCGCCCGCTCCCCGACTCCGTGCCGCTGTGTGGCCCCGGCCATCGGCCTCACGTCGTGGTGACTGAAGGCGCCCCGACCGGCCATCGCCTGGGCGCCCCCTGCCCGCCGCTGCTACACATCGAATGCCATCGGTGTGGCCTCGCCACCCGTCCGGTACCAATGGAAAAGGCCGCGCTGGCCGAGCTGCGCTGGACCGATCCGAGCCTTGTCCACCTGCGCATCCCGATCTCCCTGCTCGCCCGCCATCGCGGCGAAGTACTTGCCGAGATCGCTGCCGCTTCCCCTTCCACGCCCATCGCCGCCTGACCAGGAGAACTGCCCATGGCCGCTCCACTGAAGCCGAAGGAAAAAGCCGCGTTGCTCGCAGCGCATGGCGCTTCCGACCTCACCCTCCATCGCACCGCCAACGGCTTTGCACCCCGCAACCGCCCCGAGAAGCTTTTCACACGCCGCGTCATGAACTGGCTGGATGAGCGCGTGCTGATCAGGTACGACGACCCGCAGCTGCCGCGCAAGGCTACCTTGACCGCCACTGGCATCGCTGCCGCCGAGGCCGAGATTGCCAAGGCGCGCGACCTGGCACTCACGGCATGAGCGTGCAAACCACGCTGCCTGTGGAGCAGCAGTTCGCCACCGGTCATCAGGGCGAGTCGCTCGTCCTGCTGGTGTGCCAGGGCTGGCTATGGGCCGGCCTTTACACCGCCGCGCCCCGCGAGTTGCTCCTGAAGGTCGCCGCCAGCGCCAGCCGGAGCGTGGGGGTATCGCACCAATCGCTCACCCTCGGCGGCGTCACGTTTTCCCTCAACCGACTTGCCGCACAGGCCGCGCACCGCTGGCTCGACCGCCAAGGCGTGCGCGTTCGGTCGACCTCCCCCATCAACCGCGCTACACGCCGCACGCGAGGAATCTCGGCATGAGCCGTTCTGTTGTGATCTATGGGCCGCACCTGTGCGGCAAGAACGCAAACGCGCAGGAGCTGTGCGAACACTTCGGCCTGCAGGCCGTGATTGAGGACTGGGATGGGCACAGCAGCTACCCGCTAGATAACACACTGGTCCTGACCGAGAACCCCGATGCTGTCGCCGACAGCTCATCCAAGGTGATGCATCACGGCTGGGCCATGCGCGAACTGATCGCAGGGGCCCGCGCATGAGCGCCCGTCCACAGCAGACCGGCCGAGCTGCCGAAGTGCGCAGGGTACTGTCCATGTTTCCGCAAGGCGCCACGGTCGAGCAGATCAAGACCGCTGGCCGCATCAACAGCACCCACCAGGCCATTGGCTACACGCTGAAGGGATTGGCGCGCAGCGGCCAGGCCATATGCCACCGCTCCGGCGTGCGCGGCATCTGGCGCCTCTCCAGCCACACGCAACATGCGATCGCCCCGCTGCGCGCGGCACCTGTCCGAGTGCAGCCGACCTGCGCGCTAGGTCCGCTTACAGGCGTCAGTGACGCGGCGACCACGATCCGACACCGGGAACTGGACCGACAGCAGCTGGCCGACGACCTGGACGCTTTCCTCGCAGCGGGCGGGCACATCGAGGTGCTGGGGCACACCCCGCTTCGTCCGCTGATGAGCCGTCACGCGGCCAACCACGGCAGCTATGCAGAGCGCGTGGCAGCCCATGAAATCGACTGAGGCCCGCATGAGCAGCGAATCGCACGCAGCTACCGTCACAGAGCCCGGCAGGCCCGGTAGCACCTATTCCGATGGCCCGGCATGGCATGCCTTCGGCCTAAGTCGCGCCGCCTATCACGTGGTGCCGCGACGCACCCTGCAGTCGATGCCGGTCGGTTGGCAGACGCGCTTTGTCGCGCTGATGGAAGAGGCACGCGCAGCGCTGCCCGACGAGGCGTTCCCTGAGTACCAGGTGATCCGCATCGAAGGCGGCAGGTTCGCATCGGACCCCAACCGCCGCTACCGCCACGCCGCGCCCTTCCCTCTTCGCCCCGCTGGCGCCGAGCAGGCGTCCCAGGTAGCGCCGCTCTCTGGCGCGTTCGTCAACACCGACACCCAATTCGAGCAGGCCCGCCGATGACCGAGAAACTCACTACTCTTCCCACGAACTGCCCCGTTCTGCGCGACGCATTCGAAACGATCAGTGCGATCGCTGTCGAGGCTGTGTGGCTGCCCAACCAGGCAAAGGCCATCACCCTCGGCCAAGCCCAGACCGCGCTGCGGGATCTGCACCACCGCCTGCCGCGCTTGCAGGATCTGCGCGTATTCGAAACCGCCGTCACCGCCTATCGCGCCACCCTGCGCAGCAGCATGCAGGATGGCGACACGCCGCTCTGCGATACGACCCGCGCCCGGCTGGCGCAGGCCGACGAACTGCTGGAGCTGGTCAGGAATCAGAGCCGCACTGTCATCGACCCTGCCGACCCGTGGCGCGGCCTGTACCACCCGAGTCGCCTCCCAGCGCGCAATGCCGACGGCGAGATCCCGTGCCATCCGGACGTGCCGGCGTGGGCCGACGGTCGCGAGGTGTCGCTGCGACCGTTGTTGCTTGCGCAGGGTTTCGACCTGCAGGTTACGTTTGGCGACTTCACCGAAGAAGCCGTGGAGACCGGGGATCATCGCTACTGGGATGAGATGCGCGCGTGGCAGCCCACTGGCCCCGGCGCAGATTGGCGCTTGGTCTGGCTGGGTGATACCGAAGATGGCCCAGCGGCATGGTTCGTGCGGCCGCTTGCAGCTGAGGCGCTTGTCGCCTGGGAGGCAGCACATGGCTGACGGCTCCGGCGGTTTCCGTTTCCCGTTGCACGACCTCAAATCACGGCTGCGCTCGGACGAGATCGTTGTTGATCTGTTCGCAGGAGGAGGCGGCGCAAGCCACGCGATGGAGACCGCGCTGGCTAGGGCGGTCGACATTGCGATCAACCACAACCCCTGGGCTGTGGGACTGCACTCCGCCAATCACCCCTTTACTCGCCACCTGTGCCAGGACGTTTGGGAAGCAGACCCGCGCGTCGAGTGCGGCGGTCGCCCTGTGGGCGCACTACATGCCAGCCCGGACTGCACGCACTTCAGCCAGGCCAAGGGCGGTCAGCCGCGCAGCCGAGCAACCCGCTCGCTTTCGTGGGTTGTGCCCCGGTGGGCCGGCACCGTGCGTCCGCGCATCATCACGCTGGAGAACGTCAAGCAAATCCTGAAGTGGGGCCCGCTGATCGCCAAGCGCGACAAGGCGACCGGCCGCGTGATCAAGCTGGACGGCACAGTCGCCGCTGCCGGCGAGCGCATCCCGCTGGACCAGCAGTTCCTGATCCCAGACAAGAAGCGCGAGGGCAGCACCTGGCGTCGCTTCGTGGCTGTGCTGCGGGCGCTCGGGTATCAGGTGGAGTGGCGTGTTCTGCGGGCTTGCGATTACGGCGCAGGTACGACGAGGGAGCGGCTCTACATGGTCGCCCGCTGCGATGGTGAGGCGATCGCCTGGCCCGAACCGACCCACGGTCCTGACCGGGCACAGCCGCACGTGTCGGCGGCATCCAGTATCGACTGGTCCATTCCGTGCCCAAGCATCTTTGGCCGCAAGAAGCCGCTTGCGGACGCGACGCAGGCGCGCATCGCCCGAGGCATCAAGCGCTTCGTGCTGGATGCCGCTGAGCCGTTCATCGTCCACGCCACCCACGGCGGGGAACGTAGGCCGCACGGAATCGGTGAACCGATGCCGACCATCACTGCAGCCAACCGTGGCGAGATGATGATCGTGTCGCCCACCATCGTGCAGTGCGCGAACGCATCCGCCAACGGCGTCGCTACCGGAAGTGATCCACTGGGCACCATCACCGCCTGGCCGCGCGGTGGTTCCCACGCCGTTGTGGCACCTGTGCTTGTGCAGTCGGGGTACGGCGAGAGGATCGGTCAGGCGCCTCGCAGTCTCGACATCGATAAGCCGTTGGGCACTGTGGTCGCGGGAGGCACCAAGCACGCGCTGGCCGCTGCAAGCTTAGTGAAGTTCCGGGGCAGCAGTGATGGCGCGGACGCCGGCCAGCCGATGCCAACCATCACCAGCGGCGCTGGCGCGGCGCGGCCGGCCGGTGCCGCCCATGCCATGGGGGTCATTGCGGCGTTTCTGGAACAGGCCAACGGCGGGTTCTACCAGGGCGCCGGCAGTGCCGCCGATGAGCCCTTGCCGACCATCTGCGCCAACGGGAGCCACCAGCGCCTCACGACCGCGCACCTGGTTACGCTGCGCAGGAACCTGGACGGCCAGACAACGGCTGATCCGCTCAGCACCATTTGCGCTGGTGCAGCTCACCACGGGGTGATCGAGTGCGTCTTGAGCCCTGAGCAGGAAGCCGGCGCACTGCGCGTTGCCGCGTTCCTGATGCGCTACTACGGCACTGGCGGACAGCACGGAGAACTGAACGAGCCGCTGGCGACCATCACCACGAAGGACCGGCTGGCGCTGGTCACGGTGCATCTGAGCGGCGTGCCGTATGTGATCGTGGATATCGGGCTGCGCATGCTCAAACCGCATGAATTGTTCCGCGCTCAAGGCTTCCCGGCCAGCTACATCATCGATCGCACACAGGATGGCCGACAGGTCAGCAATAGCCGCGCGGTTGCCATGGTTGGCAACAGCGTGAGCCCGCCGCCGCTGGTCGCCATCTTGGAAGCGAACGTAGGCGCGGCTGCGCAGACGCAGCTGGAGGCAGCCTGATGGACCCAACGCTGAGCGAGCGGCACCACCGATACCGCGTGAAGGCTGGCAGAGCAAAGGCCGCGCTTTACGCCCGCGTGATCGAGAACAAGCGCTACACGATGCGCCAGATCGCCGACGAACTCGGTGTGTCGATGACCACTGCCGACACGCGGGTGAAGCGTGGCCCCTACCCCCTTACCTGGAAATCTCTGCGCCTGGCGCGCCTTCCCGCCAGCAACAAGGAATTGCAGGTGGTGATCCCGGACGAACTGCACTTCCGCGTCCCCACAGCTGCCGTGGTCGACCAGATCGAAGGGCACGACATAGTTCGACGCCACTCGGTTCTGGATGTCATGGCCGCCGAGCGACATCGTACAAATGAACGCCAGGCGGTGATCAATGACTGATTCCAATCGAGGCTTGGAAACACCGTCACTAAGGCTCAACCCCGCCATCTCTAGGCGCAGCGTCCGCGATCCTCGGGTTGTCTACCCCACATTCCCTTACCGCAGCGCCGCACGCCAATCTCACAACCTCAAGATCAGCGGCAATGCGCGGCAGCACCGCAAGAAGAAGATTGCGCGCCTTTACAAGCTCTGCAACGGGCTGCTCATTCAGGAGAGCTTCGTAGTTGTTGTGCAGAGAGACAAACAGGCCCATTCCTCTGACCAACCTTGGTCCCGTTTGGTCGTCGAGATAGTGATACCGATCCGCCAATTTCTCCGTGAGCGGGAATGCCACCTGTCCCATGTCCTCCATGAATTCTTTTCGGTAGGCGACGTCGGCCAAGAAGAATCCCTCGCTCTCCTCTTTAGAGAGATGAGCATGCAGAGCATTTATGCGTTCACGGTTTGCGCTGATCTCAGGGGTTATTTGCATCAGCAGGAGAATTCGCTCTTTCCTGTCGCGCGCAAGCTGTCGTTGGGCTTCCTTACTGGCCAGGCTGACTGCCAATTGACTAGCAACGTTGGCTGCTTTTCCCAAACGATAGGTGACAACGCCCAGCACAGCAGTCGTGATCACAGCCGCGAAGGCGCCTATCGCCGCCCAGGCGTCCCACCACACCGCGCACCCGTCTTGCCCGAGCGGCCAACATTGACTGAAGCCAAGCCACCAGTCCATTCCCTGATCTCCTCGTGCGCCGGTCGCCATTCTGCCACGGGTCCATCCGCCGCCAGGTGGTCCCATGGCTGATCAGCAGCGGAAGGCGCCGCCAATCAACGTTGAGGACACGCTTGGCCTCGAGGGAGCGGCAAGGATGCTGCGGCTCGGTCTGGAAGCAATGAAAGAACTGGTCGATAAGGGGGAGGTGCCGGCCGTACGCTTGAATCAGAAGCACACGGTCATGCTACGTGAGGACCTGATCGAATTCCTGCGCTCGGAAGGGCGCAGGCAAGCCGCCGAACGAAAGAAATCGGCGATCGGTAACCGACCTGCAGCCAACGCTTCGGCGTCAGGGCAGGCGAGACGTGTAAGCAAGTCTCGTCGCACAAAGCTGCCCGACCTCCGCGCCTACGAACAGGCCGATCACCAAAGCTGATCGGCCAGATCGGAAGCGCGAAGATTGGCGTACCGCTTTAACTGCCGCGGATCGCGATGCCCGGTGATTTTCGCAATCTGAATGTCCGTCAGCGAGGTCCTTTCGTACAGTCGGCTCGTCGCTTCGTGGCGCAGATCGTGGAAGCCGAGATCCGCGCACCCCGCCGAGACGAAGATGCGTTCGAACTGGCGCGACAGCTTGCTCGATACACGCCGCAGGGCCAGAGGGCTACGCTCGCCGGTCCAGAACGGGAAAAGCCGCCCTTCGTAGTCACCCCCGTACGCGGCAAGCTTCGCCAGCAGAACTGATGTCATGGGTACCTGACGCTTGCTCCCGTTCTTGGTCTTGTCCAGGAAGATCGTACGCTGCGCCACGTCGAGCTGGCTGCGCTCCAGCGTGTAGATCTCGCGCATGCGCATGGCCGTTTCTAGCGCCATGTCGAACATCATTATCAGCGCCTCGCGCTGTGGCAGATCGAGCGGCCGCTGACGTCCCGGCGGCTTTGCGCCGGCCAGGATCTCGCGGATGCGTTCTTCCTCACCAGGCTCCAGACGGCGATCACGCTCCTGGTCAGCTTTCGCTTCCCCGTCGATACGCTTCACAGCTACCTTGTCGTCAGCCGTGTACGTCGAATAGCCCCGGGGCAGAAGCCGCAGTGGATTCATTGGCAGCGCGCCATGCGCAGCCAGCCAGTCCAGGGCGCGCGACAGGGCACCCACGTAATGCCGGATGGTCGAAGGCGCGAGGTTCTGCTCACGCTTCATGGTCGTGACCCACTCGGTCGCCCACGTAAACGTCAGCTGCGGCAGGGTAATTCCGATTGGCAGCCGAGAGAGCAGGACGGGCAGCAGCTGCTCGTCATCGACCGAGATGTGCTGAGCGCTTCGATACTCGCTGACCTGGCTGCGCAGATCCTTCGCGGCGGCCTTGGTGTTGGCCAGCTCCTCCGGCACCACTCCACGGTCGAGCAGCGCCTCGAGGCGGCGCACGTACTCGTCGCCCTCCCTCTCCGAGGCAAAGCTTAGGTAGACCGGCTGGGGCAGCAGCCCCGCCCGCTTGATCGTGTACTGCCAGGAGTCGCCCCGGCGTCGCTTGGTTGCCATCCCTGCTCAAACTCACGTAAACGCACTCGGCACATGTTAACGCGAGTTTGCCACCCGGAAACGGGTGGCAGACCGATGATTTCAGGGCCGAATCAGGGGATTCCGGCTAGCACGGCCAAACGTCAGGCAAAGAAAAAGCCCTGATAAATCAGGGCTTTATTTGGAGGCCTCAAGCGGAATCGAACCGCTGTAAACGGATTTGCAATCCGGTGCATAGCCACTCTGCCATGAGGCCAACGTACTGCGATCAGGAACGACGCCCCTGACATGACAAAACCCCGCGATGGGGCCTGTCGGAACATGGAGCGGGAAACGAGACTCGAACTCGCGACCTCAACCTTGGCAAGGTTGCGCTCTACCAACTGAGCTATTCCCGCATAAGCCACCATGGTACCGGAAGCCCGGGACACACACCAGCCATTTCACAACTGTTTTCACTTTTCTGACTGCGCGCAAAGCCTTGTGGCTCAACGTGCCCCGCCTTGCCGTGGCGGGAGAAAAACAAGGCCCCAACCGGGGCCCTGTGCAATCTGGAGCGGGAAACGAGACTCGAACTCGCGACCTCAACCTTGGCAAGGTTGCGCTCTACCAACTGAGCTATTCCCGCAGATTCTCCGACCTGCGTCGAAGGAGCGCTATTGTGTCGAAATTCCTTCACGCCGTCAACAGCCCGCCTACCCGATGAAACCGGCCACGAGACCTCGCTACGCCCGCCTGTTCTGGATCCTTGTCGCCCTCACCTGGCTGGCGCTGATCGCCGCATTGGTCAATGCGGGCTTCACGCCGGACTACTGGATGTTGCGGCACTTCGAAGGCGGAACCCTGCCCTACCCGACCAGCAGCGTTGTAGTGTTCGCGCTGTTGAGTACGGTCGAGCTGGTGATCGCTGCGCTGATCGTGCGCCCCTGGAAGTTCGATCGCCTGTGGCTGCGACTGTTGATCGCCTGCGTGTTGCTGCTGGCGTGGACCTTCCCGTGGCTGGCATCGATGATGCACCAGCCACCGGTACAGGGAATGCACCTGCTGTGGCTGCTGCTTCTGGACGTGGGATTGTTGCTGGCGCTGTGCGTGGTGTCGCTGGTCAGTGCGTGGCGAGCGTACGGGAGGCCAACAGCCAGCAAGCACGGAGGTTCGCGCTGAGTTGATGAGCGAGACGCTCCGATCGAGAAGGCGAACCGGTCATGGCAGTTTTTTCAGAATAGTTGCATGGCCCTATGGCGAATGAATAACGGACAGTATGCGACCCGAGCATCTGGCGTCGGCCATGTTCCTGTTGACCATGCCGCGCCCTGATCTCTTTCCGATCCAGGACCGTCCATGCAGCAGTCGAACAACCACGTCGCATCGATCTTACTCAACTGCGCGGAGATCGAAGCGCTTGATGAGGTACTGCCGACCACTCTCCGGAGCTTGCTGATCCGACGTGGGCGATCCATCTTCAGAAATGGACGAATCCAGCTATGCCATCCCCAGGATCTCGCGATGGTGATGGACCAGATCCTCGCGCATGACGTTGATCTTGCTCCTTCCGACACGCATGCCTATGCGTACTCCGCGTTCGGTACCATCTACTTCGTCCATGGGCTGCACGGCGCAGGTCAGATCGACCTCTTGAACGGTACGATCCTTTGCAAACAGTTGACTGAGGGGCCATCCTCATCATGCGATACCGGACAAGGCGCGACCTCTCCGTTCCGACTCCCCGACGACATGCTGGACCTCATCAGCCATGACGGCCAGCCATTGTTCGACGCTGCCACTCTGAAGCATGGGCCCTTGGGCGTCGGGCAGTGCTTTGGATTCTTTCCTGCACTGGGACTGGGCGGCATTGCGCACCTTGACTCTCTGCAGGCGGTGAACGCGCCGGTTCATTTTTCAATACTTGCCCAACTCGCCGACTTCCAACTCGTCCGCGAAGACCCGAATGGGGAACTCTCCCCGGTAACACGACGATCATCGGTACCGACTCCGCATCAGATCGCCACGCGGCTTTCTCCGGAATGCCCATTCCAGATTGTTCGCTACGCGGACATTGCTGATGAAATACCTGAGGACTCGAATTACCGCTGCGGGCGGCAACCTGCCGAGAAGCAGGATGAAGTGGTCCTCTTCGCCGATGGCGACCTGATACTCGACACGTTGGACCTGGACGACCCGCTGGCTCCATGGCGGAATGAAAACATTGGCGAGCATGTATGGTTCATCTTCGTTCGCGGCAACATGACGATAGCCCGACACGTTCATAGCCTGGAGACCGACGGCGCATGTGGACTGATTGTCTCGGGTGACCTGACGACCACCAATGCCATCGTCGGCGGGCAAGAAATCCGAGTCGGCAGAAATCTCCGTGTCCATGAATTGTTCTGGGGCGACTACAACCACGGACGCCTGCATGTTGTAGGAAGTACCGAGGCCGCGCTATTCATCCAAACCGACTATTCCGTGGAGCTTGATGGCCCGATTCAGTTCCTGCGCAGGATCGACGATGTCGAAGCCATGGATGGCGATGAACTGGCGCAGCTCATCGAGGCGGACTGTCTGTTCAGAGAGGACCCTCATCCAGACAGTCGTTGGTCGCTGAGTGCGGAAGCGATACTCGAAAGGCTGGAATCAGGGAAAGGCGTCATCCGGAGGGAGGGCCTGTCAGTGGCAGATCCCCTGCTGTGCACACTCAACTTGTTTGGTGATGCCAATGTCAGCCCAGAGAACTTCCTGAGAGTGTGTGGCGAAGACATGCTGCCGATGGACACTCGTGACTATCAGTTCATTCGCAGCGGCATTTCACTTTACGTGCAGGCGGACACCGGGCATCCGGAAGCTGCTGCCTACATCGTGCAGATGGAGGATCTGTCACAGAGAATTGGCGCCCGCTTCGTAATGGAGCGCGTTGAGACCGACGTCGGAGTGATTGATCGCCTCATGGGCCGCCAACCTCGGGAGACCTGGGGCCTCTGGAAATACGTCTGCAACGATACGAGTCAGAACAAGGCGGAATGGAGGCAAGTCGAAGCGAATGAAATCCAACCACCCCATGTTGCGCTGATCCTCGAGGGCTGGCGATTCCTCCAGGAAGGAACGTCCAGTCGCCATTGGACAACGCAGATCATTTCGCCGGAGGAAATCCGCAATCTACTCGCGTTGGCGATCTGCCAACCCTACGATGACTACGACGATGAGGATCGGTGCGGGTTCTGGGTCGGCCGCTGTCATGCTGCGTTTCGCCAGCAGAAGACTGCTCCAGTCATTGAAGAGCCGATACTTCGCCTGTCCCAGGAAATGCATCAGCCCAACGGGTCCCGCGTTATCGAAAGCTATTACTACGACATTGAGACGTGCATGGACGGCAAGGAACGCGTCCGTATCCGCCACAAGGCCGACCAGGACGCGGATGAGGCGCCGGCCCAGATCGATCCTGTTGGCGGGCCTGGCTTGGCCGCCGCTTTGCGACTGTTCAAGCTAGGCGCTCGGGAAATGCGTCGCACCAACGCTACCCTGCTCGACGGTGAAGCGCCCTGCTTTGCGGATGAAGATGCCTTCGCGATGGACTATTGGACGCAACAGGGTTACCTGACCAGATAGATGAAGCCCTCTCTCCGCCAGCCCGCCCCGTACCGAACCTTCTGGCTGCTCGCATTTCTTGTGTGGCTGCTGCTCTTCTGCGCGCTCATCCACGCCGGTTTCCAGCCAGACCACTGGCGGCTGCGTCACATCGAGTCCGGCACTCTGCCCTACCCCACAGCGTCAGTCATCACGTTCGCTCTGATCGTCCTTGTGGAGATCACAGTGTTTGGGCTGATCGCAAAGCCATGGCGCTTCCACCGCCTGTGGCTGCGGATGCTGATCGGCGTCTTTCCGTGGTTGGGATGGACCGCTCTGTGGGGCATGGCCGCCATGCATCAATCCCCCGTGCGCGACGTGCACCTCAACTGGCTGCTGGCCGTTGCCGCCATTCACCTGCTGGCGCTGCTCGTGATTGTCCCGGCCTCGGTCTGGCCGCGCCTGCGAAGCTGGCTCAGCGGCTGACCCGGCAGCCCTACTTCCGGAACTCCACCCGCACGTGCTGGCCGACGCGCGCCTTTGCCGCGCTCTCGAATTCCAGCACGCACTCCACCACCTTGGCCACGCCACGCCCTGCATCCTCCGGCAGCCGCGCCGGTGCGAACACCGGGCTGATGCGGACCACGCGTGCCACCGGCAGAGGCTTGCCCTCGGTGCCATCGCTATCGACCACCACCGTCGCGCGCATGCCCACCTGCACTGCATCGGCATAGGCCGCGCTCAGTTCGGCGCGCACCTGCAGGGGCCGCGCCGGCAGCAATGACATCGCCGGCTTGCCGGCCTGCACGAACGCACCGACGCCCGGCACCTGGCCGATCACGGTGCCGGCATCCGGCGCAGTCAGCGACATCTGCCGCAGTTTGAGCCTGGCGTGCTCCAGTTTGTGCTGGGCCATCTCGACCTGCGCGCCCGCCACATCGACATCAGCGCGAACGCCAGCCAGCTGCTGCCTGGCGGCGTCGGCCTGCTGGTTGGAAGACACGCCCTCGCTGGCGCCAGTGGCCAAGCGGGTGGCGTTGCGCTCCAACTCGCGCAGTTGCGCCTGAGTGCCTTTCAGCCGGTCGGTAGCCAGCGCGAGATCGGCGTTGGCCATGCCCACTTCCTGTTCAAGCAGTGCGCCGTCCAAGGTGAGCAGGACATCGCCCTTGTGGACCACCGCCCCCTCCTTCACCGGCGCGGTGCTGACGGAGCCATCCATCGATGGCACCAGTGCGATCAGCCCGCCTTCCACATCGATGATGCCGCGGGCGACGGCCACCTTGTCCGCGCTGGTGGATGTAGATGCGGCCGGCTGTGCGGGTACGGGTGCATCCTTACTGCAGGCACCCAGCAGCAATGCCGCGCCCAAGGAGATGCTGAGGGAAAACAACGGCGGCAATCTGGTCATCGGCTGGGCTCTACGGTTTCGTTCTGGCGGCGGTCATCGCGGACCGTGCCGTCTTCCATGGCGATCACCCGATCCGCATGGCGGATCAGGCGTGGATCGTGGCTTACGCACAGCACAGTGGCCTGATGTGCGCGTGCATAACGGTGCAGGATGTCGATCACGCGCTGGCCGTTCTCGGCATCCAATGCGCTGGTGGGCTCATCGGCGAAGATCAGCGTGGGTGACTTGGCGAACGCACGGGCAACCGCTACGCGCTGCTTCTCACCGCCGGACAACTGCGCCGGGCGCATGTGGCTGCGGTGCGAGAGGCCGACCTCGTCCAGCGCCTGCCGTGCCAAAGGCTCGCTGTCACGGTTGCGCATGCCGCGATAGCCCAACGGCAGCTGCACCTGCTCCAACGCGGTGAGCGCGGGAAACAGGTTGAAGCCCTGGAACACGAAACCGACGTGATGCAGGCGGAAGCGCTCCACCTCACTGCGGGTCATATGGCTGACGTCCTGTCCCAGCGCATGCACGCGGCCGCCGTCGGGCGTTGAGAGCCCGGACATCAGCGACAGCAGCGTGCTTTTGCCGCAGCCGGACGGGCCCGACACCAGGGTCAGTTCGCCGGGATAGATGTCCAGCGACAGGCCACGCAGCACGGGAACGTGCACATCGCCGGAAACGAAGCCCTTCTCCAGTGCGTCGGCACGCAGCGTCGGGGGAGTGATGGAGGTGTTCGTCATCGGTCGCCCTTCAACGCAACAGCAACGATGGATCAGAACGGACGACGCTGCGCACCGCCATGATGCTCGACAGCATGGCCATCACCGCGACCAGCGCCACGCAGCCGAGAACCACCATCGGCGTGAGCTGTACCGGCACGCGCTGGGCCTGCGCCGCCAGCAGCACCACCGTGCTGAAGGCGGCGGCCAGCAGCATGCCGACGCCGCCGATCAGCACGGCCTGTTCGAACACCACCCGGGCCAGTGCGTAGCGGCCTGCGCCGAGCGCGTTGAGCGTGGCGTACTCACGTACCGAACCGGCCACCACCGCCGCGAACGACTGGTTGGTGATCACCGCGCCGACGAAGCAAACGATGACGGCCATGAACAGCACCGCGATACCGGCACCGGTGTCGAACAGCCAGTACTGCTGCGAGCGGCTGGCGAACTCCGGTGCTGTCCAGAATTCGACAGGCGTGGTGCGGCCCGTTGAATCGTTGAGGCGGTCGCGCACGAGACCTGCCAATTCCGGTGATCGCGTGCCCGCTACGAAGTAGGTACTGCCCTCATGCGGGTCTGTTCCGGCGATGGCACGCGCGGTGTCCAGTGATGCCAGCACGTTGACGCCGCCAAGACCACGTAGGCCGGGTTGTGCGGCGACCACACGCACGGCCTTGCCGTTGATCCAGGCCTGGTTGCTGCGCAGATCAACGCCCAGGGTGTCCAGGTCGGCGCTGTCGACGATCACCGCACCGGGTTCGCGCAACTGCGCACGCAACTCAGGCGGCAGGATGCGCGAGAACATCATCGCGTCGTTCGCCGTGGAGATGCCGGACAGATACACCGACACGTTGCCGGTGCCCTGCGCGCTGGAGCGCCACTCGCCATCGACCCATTCGTAGGGCTCGACGCGGGTGACATCCGGGTCCATGCGCAGCCGGCTCTCGACATCCGCGCTGATCGCATGGCCGTAGTTCACGCTCTGCGTGCCGGCAAAGCCAGCCCAGACATCGGCGGTCGATGCCTTCACGTAGATCGCAGCGGTGCCGAAGATGCCCAGCACCAGTGCCGCCTGCACGATCAGCAGGACACCGGCGAAACACATGGCCAGCACCACCGGCAGGAACCGGCGCCACTCGTAAACCAGCGTTTTTCGGGCAAGCGCGATCATTGCGCGTCGCCTTCTGGCTCGACCGGCAAGGGTGCGCCGCCCACGGCGCGGTACAGCGACGCGAAGGCGAGCACGCGCGCACCCTGCGCACCGAGCAGATCGGCCTGCACGGACAATGCCGCCCGCTGGCTTTCCAGCCCGTCGAACTCACTGGAGAGGCCAAGCTGCACCTGCCGGGCCTGTCGCGCGACCTGCTGCCGGGCAGCGTCGTCGGCCACCTGCAGCGACTGGATGCTGCTGTCCTGGCGGGCCAGGCTGCCCAATGCGCCTTCCACTTCAGCCACGCCTTGCAGCACGGCCTTGCGATAGCCCAGCAATGCCGAATCCAGTTGCTTGTCGTCGGACTGGTAGCGCGCGCGCCGCTGGCCCCAATCCCACAGCGGAATGTCGATGTAGGGACCGATCGACGGGCTGGAATCGGAGTTGGAGCGTGCGTTCTGGGTGAGGTTGTAGGCGTACAGGATGGAACCGCCCAGGCTCAGTTTCGGGAACATCGCCGCGCGTGCGCTGCCCTTTTCGGCGGTGGCCTGCAGTACATCGGCCTCGGCCAGCAGGATCTGCGGGCGATGGCGTAGCAGATCGGCCGGGACCTGCTGCAGGGTGAAGGCGCTCAACTGCGGCGGCGTGCGGTAGGCATTCCAGGCCGGATCCGGCCCATCGCGCCCCAACAGCAGCGCCAGCGCACGCGCGGCGTTGCCTGCATTTTCATCCGCCTGTGCAATGGCAGCGCGTGTGGCCGCCTGCCGCGCACGCAGGCGATCCAGTTCGCCAGGCTCGTCCAGATGCAGGCGCTGCCGCACCAGCCCCAGTTGCTCGCCGCGTGCGTCAACGGCCTGTTGCTTGCGCAACAGATCCGCCTGCGCCTGCGCGACGGAAAGATCCAGATAGCTGCGCACCACGTCAGCGATGACCGCCACCTGCGCGGCATCGCGCAGTGCTTCAGCATTTCCGTTGGCCGCCTGCGCGCTCAGCCGGGCACTTTCCGCTGCGCCAAACAGGCCAAGATCCCAGATCGCTTCCACACCGGCGTGGAAGTAGGTGTCGACCGCGGCGGCGTCCTGTACCTGCTTGGCACTGGCCGTTATCTCCGGACGGAAGCGCGCATCGGCGGTGCCAGACACAAGCCGTACCGCCTGCAGCCGCAGGGTGGCCTGCTGCAGGTCCAGATTGCCGGCGATGGCCTCTTCCACCAGTGCGTTCAAGCGCGCATCGGCCAACACCTTCCACCACTGCCGCGCATCGACCGCCACGCCCTGCCCAGGGGCCGGTTGATTCCAGACCGTTGGAGTGCGATCGGGCAGATCCGGAACCGGCACCGACATACAGCCTGCCAGCATCACGCTGGCCAGCAGCACCCCGCTACCCAGCACGATGCGCGGCACGGCGACATGCCTTTGAGCGGACACTGCAGGGGAAGTGAAACGATTGGCCACCCGCCCACCTTCGTGGAGAGAGAAGCCGGGGAGGCTACGCCGCGATTGTGGAGTGGACATGGAGAATCAGTCGGAGCTGCGTTACAGCGCGTATGCGGTGCCTGCATTGCGAACCCTCGGCCTTTCCCCAGCCTTTCATGAGCGCCGCCAAGCTGAACGCTGGACTGTTCGCGGGCGCTGCGGCACATTGGCCTGAACGCTCCCACCGGCAGGCAATACGCTTGAAATCCAGCTCCCGCCGCGCGCTCGGCATCTTCATGGCCGTGCTTACCGTGGGCGCGATGGCGATCTGCCTGGCCACGCCGCTGGCATCGAACGCGGCCATGCTGCTGATGGACCGCAGCAACTTCATTCCCGCGCAGTCGTCGATCTTTTCTTTCGAGCCCTACGTGATCAACAACGGCTCGTCGAACTACTGGCTGTATGGCCAGGACCGGACCTACTACTACCACTTCACCTACCAGGTCGACGCGCCTTACCTGTACATCCCGCGCAAGAACGCCTGCGTCGGCTTCGACCGTGCGGACGTGCGTACCTGGTGCAGCGCTAACCGGGGCATTCCGCGCTGGCAGGCTGCACCCGCAGCGCGGCGCGCAAACGAAAAACGCCCCCTTGCGGGAGCGTTCTTCTTGAATCTGGAGCGGGAAACGAGACTCGAACTCGCGACCTCAACCTTGGCAAGGTTGCGCTCTACCAACTGAGCTATTCCC